>JAAUQQ010000451.1 GCA_012032745.1 Synechococcales cyanobacterium RM1_1_8 | reverse complement strand
GTCGGCCCCAGACCGATGCCCAAGGGAGGCCCCTGTGGGAGTTGCTGCTGTGCGATCGCCAGGGCTGGCAGTTTTCTCGCCGGGCTCCCCAGGCGGAGATCAGCGGCGATTGGGTGCGGCGACAGTTGGAGGGGGCGATCGCCCACCAAGCCCCACCCAAGATCCTCCAGGTCTTCCGTCCCCAGAGCTTTAGCTTGATTGCCGCCGCCGCTGGCCCCCTGAAGATCACCGTCGAGGCCACCCGCCGCACGCCCCAGCTCAAGGCTTTGCTGCTGTCCCAGGCTGAATCCCTGGCCCAGGCTGAATCCCAGGTCCAGGCCGCAGCGGCGAGCCCCTGGAATCCCCTGGAGATTGAGCAACTTCCGCCCCAGCCCCTGCCTGAGCGCCTGCGGGGGGAGCGCTGGCAATTTGCTGCCCTGGCAGCCGGCGAGGTGGACTATGCTTTTCGCGATCGCCCCATTCCGATTCTGTCTGTCCCCGATCATGCCCTGCCTATCCCCAATGGCCTTGCCTCGGATGTGCCGGTGCCGGGGCTGGTGATCTATGGGGGGCGATCGGCCATGGCCCTAGCGCGGTGGCTGCACAGCTGTCGTCCCGTACTGCTGAAGTACATCGCTGGGGCTCCCGATGGGGTGATTTTGGAGGCGGGTCTGGCGGAGCGTTGGGTGATGGCGACGTTTGGGGATCGTGAGGTGGCTGTTGCGGCGGAGGGGTTTGAGCGGCGTAAGCGGGCGGCCCAGGGGATCCATTTTCTCTCGATTCAGCCTGATGATAGCGGCGTGACGGCGAGCGGGTTTTGGCTGTTGCGAGCTGAATGATGCTGTTGGGGACTTCCAGATTGCAAATCGTTCTTATCTTTGTCTGGTCAGCAAGACGAGCAGCCAGCAACCCCAGCCTCAAGCATCGCTCCATGGTTCAGGTTTGGCAAAGGCAGTTTTTCGCACCGGTTGGGAGAGGACGATCGCCGTGGCGGTCTGGCCATAGCGGCTGAGCTGCTCAATGATTTTTTCCAGGTGGGGGATGGAGCGGGCCACGACTTCCAGGCGAAAGGATCCCTGGCCTGTAACGTGGTAGCAGCACCGCACGGCTTCCAATCGTTGCAAAAATGGCAGGACCACTGAATATTGCTGGGGCGTCGTCGTCAGATCGATCAGTGCCGTGAGGCTGTACCCCAGGGCGATGGGATTCAGTTCTGCCCGGTAGCCCACAATCCAGCCCGCTTCTTCCAGCCGCCGCACCCGCTCCGCGACGGCGGGGGCCGATAGGTTCGTCCGACGGCCCAGCTCCGCAAAGCTGAGGCGAGCATCGGCCTGGAGGGCTTCGAGTAGTATCCAGCCCGTGGCATCGAGGTCAATAGTTTGATCCATCGGTCAGATTGGAATTTTGCTTTCTGTTCAGCGGTTTGAAGATGGGATTGGCATCGTTTTCCCATTCTCTTGGGGGCTTGGCTTTTTCTATTCTAAAGGAGAAGACTGCTCTACTAACCTGATGATTTCTGACCCAGCCATGGACCTTAGCTCTTTGCTGCAAACCCTCTTCCAGGGCATGGCCTTGGGGCTGGCGATCGCCGCCCCCGTCGGCCCCATCGGTATCCTCTGCATCAAGCGAACCTTAAACCAGGGCTGGACCCTGGGCCTGGTTTCCGGGCTGGGGGCTGCCACCGCCGATGCGCTCTATGGCAGCATGGCGGGGTTGGGTTGGGTGGCGATCGCCCAGGCCCTGAGCGCCCAGCGCTTTTGGCTTCAGCTTGGGGGCGGTTTGGTTTTGATTTACCTGGGGTTCAGGACCGCTTTGGCGCGATCGCCTGCGGCTGAGACTGGGCAAGATTCCGGCATCCACTCGGGGAGCGCTCCCGCCACCTCGCGGCCTATGGCTCCACCCTGGGGCTGACCTTGGCCAACCCAGCCACGATTTTTGCCTTCATCGCCCTCTTCGCAGGCCTGGGGGATCAGGCTGAGGCAGCCTCCCTCGGGCAATCCTTACTGATGGTTTTTGGGGTCTTTGGGGGCTCGGCGCTGTGGTGGCTGCTGCTCTGTGGCCTGATTCATCGACTGAGACGACAGATCAACCCTGGGCTGTTGGGCTGGATCAATCGCATTGCCGGTGGGGCCTTGGGGGCATTTGGGCTGGGGGCGATCGCCGCTGCCCTGCATGGGGCCTGAATGGAACCTAAATTCAGAATCGACAAACTAGCGGCTGGCCCATTTGCCGGGCCGGGCCGGGCCGCTGGTGATCGACGAAGCCGAGACGAGATCCACCTGAAAGTTCAAGCTGGTGGGTCGATACGGCCGCTTTGAGAGCATGTTTGAGAGCATGTTTAATTTGAGAGCATGTTCGAGGCTTCGCCAAGGCCAGCGATTCTATCCCCAAGAAGCTAGGCTGTGCCTGTTTTTCAAAGCAAAAGTACGGGCTATGGGCACCACCGGCCACAGCCGAAGCTCTTCTCCAACATCCTCTGAGGCTAGCGGATCAAGCTTCAGGCCCAGAAGACGGAGAAGGGCCGTGATCAGTTTCGGGGGCGGCGGCGGGAATGTCTTGCAGCTCGGCTTCGATCGCGCCGTTTTCTCCATTTTCCAGGGCGACTGGATCGGGACCGCGCTCTGGTGGCGGTTCCGCAGCTTCCGTTGACGCTGGTGCAGGCAGGCAGGCCGTTTGACCCGAAGTCTGGGCTGCGGGGGCTGGCTGCTCGGGGGCTGGCTGCTCGGGGGCTGGCTCTGGGATTACGGGCTGGGGCGCTGCGGGTCTGGGGC
Source organism: Synechococcales cyanobacterium RM1_1_8 (assembly GCA_012032745.1). Classification (GTDB taxonomy): domain Bacteria; phylum Cyanobacteriota; class Cyanobacteriia; order PCC-9006; family JAAUQQ01; genus JAAUQQ01. Next base: position 850 of record JAAUQQ010000451.1, on the reverse strand, counting down.
TTTTTGGAGCTGGGAGATGTTTTTTTCTCCCCAGGGGGTTTGAGGGCACCTTCGGCAGGGATGCCGGTGCGATCGCTCTCCAGTTCCACCATCAACACATCATTTTCAATCTCCTCCTTGGCGAGGGCTTCCAGGGCGGCTTTGACTTTATCGATCACTTCCGCCGGTTCCTCAGCGCTGGCTTCCTCAGCACTGGGGTTCTCAGCACTGGCCTTTTCACTGCTGGCCAGTTCGGCAGCCTCGTCTAGGGCATCCGGTAGGGCATCTGGCTCAATGGAGGAATGTTGCTTGGCGAACTCACCGCCAGCGGATTCAACCTGGACCGGTGGGAGCGTTGCTGTGGGGGCAACTGTTGCTGCATCCTGGGGGGCGCTTGTCGAGGAACTTGTCGGGTCGGCGGGGCGGTCTGACTGGCTTGCCCCTGGGCTGGGCGACAGGGGAGTTGCTGACAGAACTGGAGTGGTTTCCCTGGGCGCGAGCAGGGCTGGAGCAGATCGCTCTAAAGCAGGGGCATGGGGCGGCGGAGCCTCTGGAGTAGGGGCCTGATCTGGCAGGGGATTGGGCTGGAGCTGTGACGCTTGGAGCTCTGGGTCAGCGCTGGGCGAAGGGATGGGGCGATCGCCATCTCCCTCACAACTCTCGCCCCTATCGCCGGGCTGATCCGTTGTGGGAGCAACGGCTGTTTCTTGGGCAACGGCTGTTTCAGGCGCAACGGCTGTTTCAGGCGCAACGGCTATTTCCGGCACAACTGGCTATTTCCGGCACAACGGCTAGTTCAGGATCAGCGGCGGCGGCGGGCGTTGGCTCCGGCTCTTGGGGCGCGGCAGAGTCCTGGGCAGTGGCAGCTTCC
>JAAUQQ010000450.1 GCA_012032745.1 Synechococcales cyanobacterium RM1_1_8 | reverse complement strand
CTGTCCTGCGGCAACCTGGCCCACGGCTTCGCCTACGCCTTCTTCTTCGCGACCGTCTACATCTTCGTCGACGAGATGTTTCCCAAGGACGTCCGCACCAGCGCCCAGAGCCTTTTTAACATCATGATCCTGGGCGTGGGCCAGCTCGTCGGCAACTGGATGTGGGGCGAGCTGGGCGACCGCCTGACCACCACCACCGAGGCCGTCAAGGCAACCGACTTTTACACCCTCTTTCTCTACCCCACCGGCGTTGCCTGGCGGCCTCCGTCGTCCTCTTTCTCTTCTTCCATCCGCCGCGCATCGAGGCCGCCAACGCCTACGCCCGCGCCCACCACCGCCGACCCATCCAGGTGCTCAGCAACAATTTTTCACTCGCCCGCATGGTCAACCCCGTCTGGGCCGGGTGCGTGTCCTGCTCCGACGCCGACAGCATCGAGACGCTCACACGGCTGCAACTGCCCAACCTCGCGTGGTCCAGCCAGGCCCGCGGCTACTTCAACTCTCGCTCCGCCACCGGCCGGGCCAGCACCCACGAACACGCCAACCCCTTCGACAGCGACGAGAACCGCCAACGCCGCGACCGCGCCTTCGCGCTCGCGAGCGCAAGAACGTCTCGGCCATCAACATCGCCGCCGCCTACGTCCTGCACCAGCCGTTCCCCAGCTTCGCCCTCGTCGGCCCGCGCACCCTCCACGAACTGCACACCACCCTGCCCGCCCTGCAGATCACCCTCAGCCGAAGACATCGCCTCCTCGAGCTGCGCGATACAAAGGAGTGACGGGGCTGGGGGCTGGGGTCTAGGGGCTGGGAGCTGGTGGATGAAGAGGGCGACGCGTCAATTTCATCGGTGGCTCCGCCTGCTGGCTTTCTGCTGGTGATCTTCTGCGCTGCACAGAAAAGCCATGGGATGGGTGTGTCCGCGCGGGCGAGGACCGCGGCTAAAGTGGGGCACCCGTATTTGCGGACCGTGTGATGTCTTTGATGTTTCCCATGCCGACGGACCCGCCACGCCGATGGACCGTGAAGGCCAAGGCCTGGTTGCTGCTGTCGCTGGCGGGGATGCTGCTGCTCATCGTGCCCTTGAGCGCGATCGTCCTGCCGGCGATCCATACGCGCGGGATGCTGCAGCGCCTCGCGTCCGACGACCCGTTGCAACGCGAACGCGCCCTCAACTTCGTGCTGCGCGAAGCGCCGGAGGATTCGTCGCTGCGCGACGCGGCGATCGATCGGCTGGCGCTGGCTAGGGGTGGCGGTTGTAACCTTTGCTGCCTTGGTGGTGGCCAACATCCTGCGGGTTTGGGCCTTGGTGGTGGTTGGCTATGGGCTAGGGCAACCCTGGCTGGCGGAGATGCTGCATGTGCCGCTGGGGGTGCTGGGGTTTGTGGCAGCCTGTGGCCTCAGTTGGGTTGCGCTGCAATCGGCATCCTCCCATCAGTCTGCAACCGTTGCCCCCGCTTTCCCGTCACCTCCCTTGTTCCTGATATTGCTGCTGCCGCTGCTCTGGCTGGGATCCCTGGGCCTAGCACCTGTCCACCCCATGCCTGTGGCGCTGAACCTTCAGACGTGGCAGGGATCCCCAGAGTGGGTGACGGAGGCTCTGGAGTTGACCCCGGCTGAACGGGATTTCTTTCGCCCCGAGGTGGGGACAACCGTGCTGAAGCAACAGTTTGAGACCCCCGATCTGAAGGGATCCCTGCTGTTGGTGGGCAGTAGCACGTGGCGGCAGCAACATGCCCCCGAATTGTGTTGGGCGGCGCATGGCTTGCGGGTGGATCAGATGACAGCGGTGCAATGGCGCGGACTCCAAGCCCGTTGGCTGTCACTAGAGCAGGGATCCCTATCGGGCTTCTATTGGTTCCAGTCGGCTCAGGGCAGCACCGATAACCTGCTCAGTCGGATGGGGGCAGAACTGCGGGGCGAGGATCCTCAATGGGTCTTGGTGTCCGCCCTGATTGAGGGATCCCATGCCCCCGATCAACCCGAGGTGCAGGCGTTGGCCAAGCAGATTCAAACCCAGGTGCAGTCCGTCTTTGCTGCCGACAGTCCCAGCTAAGCTCTCAGTTGATTCAGCGCCTCAGTTGATTCAGAGATCTGATTCAGAGATCTGATTCAGAGATCGTTTCACTCAAAAACTGACCCGAAAAGGAACTCGATCATGCCCCCTCAACCTGTCTCCCCCACTGCCCGGATTGGCCTTTGGCGGCGATGCTTCAACTGGCTTTGCTACAGCATTTTCTGGGGGTGGAACCTGGGATCCCTGCTGTTGATCTATCTGGGTCTGTTTCCCTTGGTGGGGATCGCTCTGCTGCTGGCGATGGGGGAAGATATTTTTAATCTCGAACTACTGCTGACCTTTCTGCTGCTGTTGGTGGTGCCGGTTGCTTCCACCCTCTGGGCTTTACGCCGGGGTAACCATCAGCCGGGGCGGTTGATGCAGCTGTTTTTGGTCTGGAGGCACCGCTGATCCTGCTGTGTTTGGTGCGGCTGTTTGTCTTTCGACAGATGCCCGCCGCCAGTTTGTGGATGGCTATCACCTTTGTGTTGGCTTTGTTGGCCTACGGGATCCATCTGGTGCGGCCAGAGAGGCTTTGGCGATGGCTAGGCGGTTGGCTGCAACTGACGGGCCATAGTCTGCTGCTAGGGGTGGGGGTCTACGGCGGCATCCTGTTGAGTTTGTATGTGCCGCTGATGGTGATAGTTATGCTGCGGGCCTGCCTGTACTTTTTCCATTTTGGTTGGCTAGATGGCCTGCGCTATACCCCGCTGGAACTTATTCCCTTGCTGCTGATCCTCTATGGGGGGGCTGCGCTGGTGATCGGCGGGGGCGGGCTGGTATTTATCCTGTTGCCCTTTGGCATGACCTGGCTCTATCTGCGGGCAGGCTGGAGGACACTCACCCAACTGGCCTCAACCTGGGGATCCCAACGCACAGGGTTGGGGGTGGCCACCGTTTTGGGGAGTCTGGCTGGCGATCTCTGGGATCCTGTACCCTCAGCCCCAGGTGCAAGCCTTTGCCCTGCTGCGGGATCCCCCTGAGTCGGATCAAGCCCGCCAAGAGCTGATCCAAAACTCTGATCTGATCCGAGAAGGGCTGCTCAACGCCTACCTGTCCTCCTATCGCTATCTCAGCCCTGAGGCCGAAACCCATAATCTGCGAGAATTCTACTGGGATAGTGTCAAGCTGCCCCGCCCGTGGGGGGATCGATTGCAAGCCCTACACAATGCTCTGTTGTCCCCTTTTCTCTATCAGGGATCCCTCAATGATCCGGCTGAAGCGGGGAGGTTGTATGAGCAGTTCTTCGATGTCCCCATCCAAAAAGCAGAAGCTTCTACAATTCGCACGGCTCTAGAATCCACCGTCAACCGCGACCAAATCCAGGCCGGACTTTTGGATATTGACCAACAGCGGGTGTGGCTGGCCAAGCAAGAGATTCAGGTGCAGCCGCAAGCGGACATCGCCCAGATTGCGATTCATGAGATCTATGAAAACAACACCAATGAGCAGCAGGAGGTGTTCTATGGGTTCTCGCTGCCTGAAACGGCTGTGATCACAGGTCTATGGCTGGGGGAAACGGAGGATCTGAGCCAACGCTATACCCATGT
>JAAUQQ010000449.1 GCA_012032745.1 Synechococcales cyanobacterium RM1_1_8 | reverse complement strand
TCGACAGCCCCATCCCTCTCCAATATCACTCCATGGAACCATCTCACTCTCACATCTCCAAGGGAAATCTCCAATCCTCCTCCCAATCCAGCCTCCGCTAGGAGCGCCTTTCAATTCCTCTCAGAAAATCATATTACTCGGATCAATTTCACGGCTTTTGGTGATAGCATCAGTCCCAACACAAGCGCAGTTTGTGGGGGATTCCTGTCCTCACATCCTGCAAACCATTGAATCCTCAACAGCTCGCTCAGCTCAAAGCTGAGCTTAATCACTACCCTCAAAATTCAAAACCTCAATTTCCCCTCGGACAGCGGCGTCAACTCGTGGCATCCCTCCTCGATGAAATTGAAGCACTCCGCCAGAAGCATTACTCCTTTGCCGACATCAGCGAACTCTTGGCCTCCAAGACCGCTCTCTCCTTCAAGCCCAACACCCTGCGCAAGTACTTCTTTGAAGAACGAACCAAGCGGCAGGCACAAGGCCTATTCATCCAGACAGACCCAGCGAACCAACCGCTGGGCCGCAAGCGGGCATCCAACAAGCCCGCGCGCAACGATGGCTCATCCAAGGCCACACCAGCCAAGCGGCTAGCGAGCGACAACCCAGAACCCATGCCCCTGAATGCAACACCGGGGGATGAGGGGCCGTCGATTACCGCTACCCTAGACCCTCAACCCGAGGCACAGCCCTCACAATACCCTCAGAAAAACTGGCCTTCTAAAGACTGGGACGACAGCAATCCACCCGCTGGCGGATTGCTCAAAGAACCTAGATTTAACGTCATCGAACGGGATTAGCGCTCTTACGACTCCATTCATGGACCGAGCCTAAGCCCAAATCTTCGCCTGCCCAATTGTTGAATTTTCAATCCTCAACCATGACAACCAAAAAAGTAGTGCTCACCTTGGGTGGAAAGGGTGGCACGGGAAAAACGCTCTTCTGCCGGACGCTGTTTCATTTGCTCAAAGGCGAAGGCATTTACACCCTCGGCTTCGACGGAGACCGAGAAAATCCTGAATTCTGGGACTACCACAAGAACGAATCCAACCCCGTACTGCGCCTAGACTTCCTAAACATTGATGATGCCCGGCAATTTATCAGCCAATTGGAAGAGTCTCAACCCCAAGTTGCGCTGTTCGATATGCCAGGGGCTTCAGGGGCCGCAACCCGAGAGCAGTTCGCACGCTTCAATCTGTTTCACACCCTCAAGGATGAACTCGATGGCTATGAGGTTACCGTTGTCGCTGTCATGAACGACTGCTTCAATGCCATCGGGAGTTTGAAAATGATGATGGAGGCCTTCGACGAACAAGCGAAGTACGTCGCGGTGCTGAGTGACTTTTGGGCAAAGGGCAAAACACCCTTCCAGCGCTGGAAGGGCTGCGAGCGCCGAAAACACTTTCTTCAGCTCGGCGGTAAGGAAGTGAGCATGCCCATGCTGGAACTAGAGGTCTTTGACACCTTGCATGGAAAAGCGTCGCCCTTTTCACGACTCAATGGGCTGCCATTGGGTGACCGGGTGCTGCTGCGCAGCTATCTCACCCGTGCTAGAGCAGAGTTTGATTTAGCACATGACTACCTCGGGCTACCTCCCCTCGACGGGCGCGATACCAATGAGCTGGTGACCCAGGGAATCAATACGATCTCAGCCCAGCAGCAGGAATCCGCTAAACAACCGGCAAAGGCGAACTAAGGAACCATGACCGACACCGCAACCGCCCAACTCCTGGCCGAGCTGGGCGAACTGGGACGGGTCATCGGCCTCCTCTACCAAAAAGTCGAAGCCAGCGAGCAAAGTGCTGGCGCTGAAAACCGTCTCGTCCAGGAGAAACTCGACACATGGATTCAGACCAACGGAGCCATCATCAGCTCCAATCAGGAACTCCTGAAACTAATCGTTCTCAATTCCCAGGAGTTGCGGCGGTCCGCAGACTCCTACGAGAACGGCGCGGCCTTATGGACCAGCTTGCAGCAGCAACTGACGGTCTTCGAGCAACAAATGACCGATTGGAACGAATCTTCGGGGCCACCGGCAGCGAGTCCCGAGATGAGCGAGCAGCTGAGTCAGCTCCACCAGTGCTGCCAGGCGTTGAACCAGCGGTTGGAGCAGGTGAGCCAGGTTGGGGGAGCAACGGGGGTCAGCGAGGCGATCCAACAAGACGCGATCCTTCGGAGCTTGGCGGAGCCAATCCGGGCGATCAGCCCGAGCCTTCGGAGCTTGGCGAAGCCAATCGCACCCGACCCGAGCGCAACTCAAGACCCGATCCCGCCCTCAGAAGCGATCCGCCCTATCGCCCCCAACCAGATCGCACCCAGCCCAGCCAAGACGGTCGTTGACCGTTTGCTCCAGAGCCCAGCCAGCCTCTTTGGCTTAGCTGGGTCTGGGGTGGCCTTGATGATGCTGGGTGGGTGGGTTGGCCTTCAGGGATTTACACCCGAATACCGGGTGGAGACGCCCAGACCCCTGACCATCGAAGAAGCAGACCTGCTGAACTGGGCACAGAGTTCCGAAGGCCAGCAGGCTCGGGAGCTGATGCGCTGGAATAGCGGATTGCTCGATGACCGCTCCTGTGAGCAGGAGGTGGAACGGCTCGGGGTGACCCTGGAGTTACAGGGGAAACCCGCCCGCTCAGGCTTTTGTACCCTCTGGGTCGTGCCCCCGGAGCAGCGACGGTTTGAGTCGGGGTGAACGGCTAGCAGCAAAAAGACCAGGCTTCAGGGGGTGAAGTCTGGTCTTTTGGAGTCGCAGGGACTGAGAAGTCGGCCCTATGGGTCATCAGGGTGACCTAAGCAGCCGCTGAACCAAGCTGACGAGCAATATTGGCCTCCAGCTCGGCATCAGAGGCCCCTGATGGCGTCACCATCACTGGATTTTCTCGGGTTCGCTGATTGTGCTCGATGAGCGCTTGTTGGCGGACCGTCTCATCAGACGTAGACAACGCTAGGTTGATTAACTCTTCGTTCGTCAGTTGCTCAGTTGACATGCCTGATTCCCCCTTCAGCATCAATGTAATAAATCAATTTTTGATTGCCCTGTCGATGAACTGCAACGATGACAACATCCCCATTGGGAAGTTGATCCACCAGCTGCAACTGAAGGCGAAACGTTTTCGTAAGGGCTTGGCAAAGCCTCTGAAAACTTTGGGCCTGGGCGGCTGTTAACTGCATTCTAACCTTTCAGACCTCCGGTATCAGAACGACTGCCGACTTATGCCCTTGGGCAATCCCACCGCTCCAACTCACTTTAACCGGGGGACAGATTCATCGGAACATCGAGTTCATGACGATGAAGTCTAGTCCTCCCCAAAAACAACCCGCCAGAGCTGTAAAGCTCCAACGGGTTAAACAGGTTGCAGGCCAGCTCAAGTTCCCTGGGGATATTGCTCCCATAGATCAGTCTGCTGTCGCAGGCTGGTGAAGCTGCCACAGCCCAAGATCAGGTGGTCCACCAGGGGAAGCCCCAGGGTCTGGGCACCCTGCAAGAGCTGCTCGGTGAGGGTGATGCCCGCCGACCGCCCCGCCTGGGCGGTGGTGGGCGCGGGCGCATCGACCATGCTGAACGACTCGATGCTCGCAATGGTGGAGGTCTTGTTGCTCGGCGAGAACACCA
>JAAUQQ010000448.1 GCA_012032745.1 Synechococcales cyanobacterium RM1_1_8 | reverse complement strand
GCCCGAGGGGAGCCTCGCCGGGGTTCCGCTGTTAGGGTCTCGTTGCCGAAAAATGGAGGGTTGGTCTCTCCCTCGGCTTGGTTGCCAGGCTGGGAGGGGAGCAGGGTCTCTTCTTGCTGGGCTAGGGCTTGGAGGGCATGGAACTCCGCAGCGGAGAAAAATGCCCCGGACTGTTGGGCGATCGCCACACCCGTCGAATCCAATTGGGCATGGGCCAGGCAGGCATTGGTGAAGCTAGCTCCGGTCAATTGGGCTCCCATGAGTTGAGCGCCGCTCAGGTCCGCCCCTTGGAACTGGGCACCGCGCAGGTCCGCTGCTTGGAGGTTGGCCCGCTTGAGATTGCACCGGGAGAAGTTGGCCTCGCGCAGGTCGGCTCCCTCCAGGTCAATGCCGACCAGGGTTGCTTCGCGGCAGTCCAGGTGGGCCAGGCTGGCCTGGGCCAACATGAGCTGATCGAGGCGGGCCGCACGCAGCTGGAGGCCGTATAGGTGTTGGCGGTTGTAGAGCCAAAAGGCCAGGGGGGAAAGGACGGCGGTGCGGCCAATGAATTGGAGCAGGCGGTTGGGGTTGTATTCACTGCGCTGGGCGGGGTTGCCACAGGGCCAGAAGGGGTTTTGGCTGCGGCGGGAAATCGCACAGAGCAGGGCAAAGGTGTTGATGCCGACGACGGCATCCACCTGGAGCAGGCTGTAGGGGTGGTTGAGGGCGGCGAGGCTCTGGTGGGTGGCGCGGGTGAGGCCTTGATCCAGCCAGCGGCCCCGGCAGTAGTCGCGGTAGAAGTGGTGGAGGCGATCGCCCAAGCCTTGGAGCGAGACCCCCGCAGGCTCCCGCTGGGTTTCCCGCTGCAACCGCTCTAGGATAAAGCGCACCAGGCGGGGGGAGAGGGGGGCATGGCCCAGGATGCCGTAAAGGTGCTGGGCCACATCGCCATCGCTGGCCAGGACAAAGGCCTCGCCATAGGCGGTGCGGGTGCGCTGGGCGACGAGTTGCAGGCGGCTGGCGATCGCTCCCCACAGTTGTAGTCCCCCAGGGCTGGATTTTTGAACACCACGCCGGGGGAGCCATCGCTGAGCAGGCAGCGCAGGAAGTACATTTCCGGCAGGGGGTCTAGCTGGGGCAGGTCTACTAGCTGCTCCAGGGCCACCTGGGCGCGACCACTCTGGTGGATTTTGAGGGCGAGGGCCTGGATTTGACGGCGCAGGTGGCGGGGCGATCGCCCTGCCAGCAGGTTGGCGACGGCATCGGGGGTGCGGCAGGCATGGGCCGGGCCGGAGCGGGAGAGATCGGCAATCATGCCGGGCTGGGGATAGGCATCCGTGGCGGCTCCCATCAGCCAAAAGTTCAGCCGTTCAAAGATCTCGAAGTCCAGGGTTTGGGTGGGGAGATTGAAGATGCGATCGTCGAGGAAGCCATCGCGGTGGAGAATGCCCATCATCAACAGCATCGAGGGCTGGTGGGCCAGGGCCGTCATCGGACTGGCCCCCAGTTCACACGCCTGGAAGCGATCGCCGTGATCCAGGTGCTCCTGCGGGGCCAGGGGACTGGCCGGGGCTTGGTGGCTGGCCAGCTCATGGATGGATTTGCTGTAGCGAAAGGCACCGCCTTTTTTGAGGAAGTTGAAGTAGGACTGGGCGATCGCCTTGGTCTGGAGCACCGCCCATTGGCGAAACCACTGGCGCAGGGCTTCCTGGCCCATGGGCATCAGCCTCAAGCGCCGATAGCTGTGCTCCAGGTTCAATTCCGGGTGAGCCCGCAGCAACATGTCAAAAATTTCTGGCTGGCTGGTCAAAAAGATCCGGTGGCGCGGGTTGCCGTTGCCCGTTTGCTCACTGCGGAAAGCACTGCCCGAACCTGGGCTAGGAGCATAACCTAGCTCGGTCTGATAGCGCCGCTGAAAGGCTTTGACCTGCCAGAGAAACTGGGAGACCTGGCCTTCACCATCGGGCCCCAGGGGCAATTCATCCAGGCCATCCAGCAGCAAAATGGCGGGGGGATTCTGGGCCGAGAGCCAGCTTTCCTGGGCGGTGAACAGGCCGTTGGGCAGGGCCGGAGCCAGGGTTTCCTCTAGGGTGGCCCCCAGGGTGAGGCCCCGCAGGGAGATCACAATCGGCATCCAGGCGGGGTAAAACTCCTGGGCGATGTGGACTGCGAACATCTGCAAAAAACTGGTTTTACCCTGGCCTGGGGCGGCTTCGATCACCGGGACGCGATCGGCGAGGCTGAGCTGCTCTGTGGCCCAATCCAAAACATCGTGGAGCTGGGGCGGGCGGGCGGAACCGGCCAGGCTGTCCGGGGTCAGGGGTGGGGAGGCCAGCAGCTCCCCCACGGGGGGAACATAGAGATCCTTGAGGCTAAACACCTGGCCCAGCAGGGGCTGGCTCAGCCCTTGTAGGAGCTGGGCTCGGTAGAGTTCCCGCTGGGGTTCGATGGTCAAATTGGGGCTGATGTCGTCCAGGGGCTCATAGTCCCGTTCCGCTGGCTCGCTCCAGGTGGTCAAATAGCCGAGGCGAACGAACTTTTGAAGCTGGGCTAGGGGGGTGGCATTTTCGGCGATCGCTGCCAGCATGTGGCCGGGCAGGCCGTGCTCCAGCCGCTGAATCAAGAGCTGGGCTTCCCGTTCCTCCGCGCCATTGAAGGAAAACCAGGCCACCATCACCTGGTAGATCTGCTTCGCGAGCAGCGACTGGGCCCCGGCGGTCAGGGCCTGCTCCGCCTGGGTATCGGTCAAGCGCTGGGGGCGGAGGGTCTCGATCAAGGCCCGCAGAGAGGCCGTTTCCAGGGCTTCTTCCTGGGACAGCGTCGGGGCGTTTCCCAGGGGGATTTGGGCGGCGGTGAGCCAGGGCCGCCGCAGGGCTGCTTCTTGCTGGAGCAACCCATCCAAGGCCCGCAGGTAGGCGATTTGAAAACTCAGCCAGGTGCCCTCGCTGCGCTTCAGGGGGCGGCGGCGGCTGAGGTGGCGCAGCAGTTGGGAGGTGACCAGGGCCAGGGGCCGCATCGCCGACCAGGCTTGGTCAAAGGGCAGCTCCAGCACCTCCGCCAACACCGTCACATCAAAAATGGTGCAGTTGCTTAGGGACATTTCCTGGGCGATGCGGGCGGCGATGCCCCGAATCAGGGTGACCTGTTCAAAGGTCTCGCGACCGGGCCGAGAAAAATTCCAAGGGGCAGGCTCTGGATTGGCCAGGGAGGACAAGCTGGGGCGATCGCGGTGCAGCCCCAGGGCTTGGCCATGGGCCAGTAGCCAGTGATAAATACTCAGTCCCATAATCGTTTTTTTGCCAGATTCAGCCAAATTCAGCCCAATGATTCAGCCCGATGATTCAGTCCGTTAGGCCCTGGAAGCTTTCCCTCTCCCCAGCTCCCCTTTTCCGATTGCCATACGGATAGCAGCAGTTAAATCTACAATCAATTCATCAATACTCATGCCCCTGGGCTCGGTCAGGCAAAACTGAGGCTTGCCCTCCCTAAACATGACGCAAAATCTGGCCGAAGGCCCGCGCCAAACCCTGGAATCCCCAGCCGTGACGGGGCCGGGCAAGTGGGGGCCGGGCAAGTGGGGCCGGGGCAAGTGGGGGCCGGTCTCGACGGGGCTTCTGGCTGCGGCGTGGAGGGCGGAGGGAGGGG
>JAAUQQ010000041.1:13093-19457 GCA_012032745.1 Synechococcales cyanobacterium RM1_1_8 | reverse complement strand
TTGCGCAGGTGCATTTTATTAATTTCCTCCTGCCGCTGAGTATCGTTGATTACACCGCTTTGACGTCGCATCCGAAACGTCACCTCAGCCAGGACACTGCCTAAGTCTCCTACCCAAGTGCAGTTGTCAACATTGCTGTCTACCGTCATCCCTAGTACCCCCACTTTGTCGGGATGATTGAAGGCATCAAGTCCTGCAAACACATGTCCAATATCCAGGTAACTGCCATCAGCTAGCCTTATCTGCTGCTGCCTAAAAACGTCTGGAATGTTGCCACTGCTATCTATTGCGATGGATTTAACTTTACTCACCCTAATATCGTCAAACCCGCCCGGCAACCCAAGATTGATGCTATACGGCTGTCCATCTGGCTCCTCTCGGCGACTGTAATGACCAGCGATATTAGCAGTTCCTGGAATAAGGACTCTATTCCAACCAGTAGTGTCGTAATAAATTTTCCGCATTCTAGTAAGCATGAGCTTGGTATCTCGATTGGAGCTGGGATACTGAGCTTCTTCTGCTTCAACGAGTGTGATGTAATCCTTGACATATCTGGCACTGCTAGGAGCAGTACCCTGCATAGGTTGGTACAGCGGCATGTTTTGACCCGTAAACGCACATTACACTAGAGATAGGTAACGAAATACATCTTTACACTCTCATTTTGGAAAGTTAATGATGTTCCTGAGCATACATAACGACCCCGTTCACCCGCCGCCGATAATCTCTGTAGCATAACAAATGACTCTCAGCGGTCGGCGTGCAACGGGCCTGTTAGCAGATCTTCAGCCGAGCCGTGCAGCCCCTGCGGCAACATGCCCCGCTAACGCAGTGACAAAAGTTCTAAGACCAGTCATCGGGGACATTTCAGCGAATTGTCCACTCTCGGCAGCATCACGCGGTGATGTGATGAGCGCAGCAGTTGTGTAAAGCTGCTCTTGTGTGAGCCTCTGACACAACAAGTCGTACCGATCGAGGTAAGAAGCCCCCCTGAACTCTTCAAAGATAGGAAAGTGCGGTGACCTGTCCTTGACTGGCGAACGTGACTCCGGCGCATCCTCAACTAGCATCAACCATCCCACGAAGGGGCGTGGCTGCTTTCCAAAAGCCTCTTCTCGATAGGCTGTCCAAAGATCATGGGCTGTACCGATCGCTTCCTCCGTCCGGTTGTTGAAGTTGTTCCCAAACGATGGACCAACCTGACTTTTGAGTTCAATGGCAACTATCAACTCACCCTTATGTGTTACGAGAAGATCCCAGAGCTTCGTTGGACGAAAATAACCGGGTAGCGTCAGCACTGAACGTTGCCGATGGATTTGAGCATGAGCTGGCCCGTTTGCTCTCACAATGTCAAGTACCAAGGCTAAGAAGCCGTCCATGTTCTTACCCGCAGTGACGCCAGCGCGTTCACCTTGGTCAGCCTTCCCAGACTCAATTTGCTTCTGCCTGGCGACTTCTCGGTTTCCCCAGAAAGCCTGCACAGCCTCCTGCGCTTTTCGCTCGTAATCAACCAGGTCAAGAGCCATCTATTCTCCATTGCCGCAAATGACAGCACGTTCTTCATCACTCAGATCATACAGTTTGAATACTGCATGGTTACATCTTTGTGTATCTAATTTTAGTGCCGCTTCCGCCAACTCAACTCGTAACACTTGGGGAACATTAGCCCACAGAGGAATACGGATACGGCGCAAGTACTGTGCTTGGAACCGGAGGAATCCTCCATGCATTTTAGTTGAATAAGTTGCCACGAAAAGCCGGGAAATAGCAGAGAGCATCACAGCTTGCAATGCCCGTAATTCCCACTCATCGGATGTGATGTAGTAGAGATTGTGATGCGGGTATAACTTCCCTTCCTCGAAAACAATATGCGCTTCACCCTTAATGTCAGGAATCAAAAGCTTGGGCTGCTGTGCCAGTGCCGGGGTAATCCGGTCGATCGTCCGATACCAATTGTTCGGTAACCTCTGGGCACAATGACGATTGGCGATGACTTCTCGCCGCGTCTCCAAGTAGCTCTGTAAGCGCGGGTAATCTCGAAGATCCACTAGACCGCCACCGTCAGAAAATGGATTGATCACCCCTTTCCCTTGCCAGACAACCTCACCCGATCGGATATCTTTCGTCGTCACCAGGGGGAGCTTTCGATCCGACTCAACATCAAGCGCATCGAAGTTTCCAATGAATGCTTTGTCAGCACCAGTTGCCACGCCGATACCCACCTTACAGCCAGCTTCCTCTAAGCTTGGGAATGCCTGCTCTAGCCGCCGAATCAGTAACATCTGATCTGCTGCCCCGAGGAGCCACGGCTCCGCACCATTGGGAACTTGTGCCAGTTCACGTACCATAGAGTGTTTCTGAAACGGCTCTACGCGAAGCATTTCAGCCAGTGTCGCCAATGTTGATTGATCAATGGTGGGACTATAGGCAATGCGTGTTGCTCCAGGTGCTTCGCGGGTGATAACAGTGATTGCCGGGTACGCTATCACATCCGAATGGAACGCTGGAGTGTCCACCATATCGACACAAATTTTTAGGTGAAACTGCTCCGATATAAGATTACGTAGCGGTCCACCATAGCGGTTCTTCATCCAGCGATCGGCACAGATAAACCCCAGACATCCAGATTTTGTCAGCAACGATAGCGATCGCTCAAAGAAAGGAATATATAGATCTGCTCGATCATAAATTGTCCGATAGCGGCTTCGATACTCCGCAAGCAGAGGCGAAGGAATCATCTCTTGACGAACATAGGGTGGGTTGCCTACTACAAAGTCGAATTGACCATCCAAAGAAGCCAACAGAAAATCACCTTGGAAAAGCCACAGGTCAGCAAGGGCTGTTGCTGTTTTTGTGGATAGCCCTTCATGTATGAGCAATTCAACAACTGCCCCACGAGTTGAATGAAATGTCTTACGGTGCAACTCAACTGCCCGAATGGCACCACCTAACACGTCTAGCACTGACTCTGCACAGTGCTCTCTCCGCCATGCCGCTAGAAGCCTTTTGATAATCGGCAGTAGAAACTGCCCTCCACCGAACGAAGGCTCTAAAAGTCGCTTTCTATGCAGGGGCTGATCTTCGGTATATCCAGTGAGGTTAAGGATAAACTCAACGACTTCCAAGCGGGTGAAAATCGCGCCACGGGATTCCAAGCCGTCCTTGCTTGCCAAATTCTCAATAGCATCATTCAACGAAGTCGAATTTATGCCGCTGCCTTCATGCAAGAAATCAAGAGTGAGTTGTCCTACGGTCAAAGTTCTTACTCAAATTTTAATTACTGGGAAACTATTATAACGTAGAGTGCACCTGCAAACCCCAAAGGGCCGTACTTTGGGGTTTGCAGGTGCAACGGCCTATTAGCTCGTATTTTGTGCAGAATTTTATGTTGTAGATTAGTCTATAAGGAGATAGAAAGTCCAGCACACTGCGATTAATTATTTTAAATTTAAAAATACTTGTTTTACCTTTGTTATTTTCTTTTTAGACATATCAAACACAACACTTCCAAACTCATTACTTGTTAAGTTGTGTTCTTCTAATAAAGCAATTGATCGTTCAAAAAAACCAAGTTCACGCGATATTTCAGCCATCGTAAGTATATCCGCAGGATTTGACTTATCCAGTATTTTTTCCAAAGCTAGTAAATTCTCTTTTTCTTCATTTGAGAATTCAATTTGTATGTCAGATTTTCTTTGTCTATCATTAATTAGCCACCAAGCTTCAATGCGAACAAGAACATTTTGTTCGTTAGTTAAGTCCGTGGTATTTGCAAAAATTATATACTGTTCTGCTGTTGGTTCTGCTATTTGGGGTAATGATTCATAATGCTCAAGTTCTTCTAGTTGTTGGGCCACACCTTGTTTATATTTTTTGCCATCTTCAGTTAATTCTAGTAGCGTGTCAATGTTTGTTGGTAAGTCGAACCAATAAATTTTATCAATTGTCTCTTGATCTTCGAGCCATATAAATTCACTACAGTGCGGACACATAACTAATATTGGGTAATATGGGAGCATGGGTGCTTCACATTTCCCATCTGTCCAATAAGTTGCTCCAAGATTATTTCCTGATCCAAGAGTTGGCTCATGGAAAATGCCCTCACAAAAGGTACATTTTTTAATTACGAGTGGGCCCGGCGTCGTCATATTTCTTCCTGCTGTTTAAATCTTGCTACCGAATTTAAAGAACAGCCAAAATGGCTTCTGTATTTTGTCGGGTAAAGGAGAAGGTTTCAGATATAGCCTTCTCCCTCCCCTCAGAACCGTACGTACAACTTTCATTGTATACGGCTCAAGCAATCTCTACAACTCACCGATGCAATTGTAAATGACAAACCATATGGAGCGCCATCAGATTGGAGGCATGATTCGTTCCCCCTTGGCTGCGTAGAGTTTTGTGATGGATGTGAACTTCTTCCCCATTGAACAGGGATTGGCCACAATGAGAGCAACGAGCGCCCTGCAAGCGGATGATCCGCTGAGCCGCCTTAGGGTAGGTCTCGACCTGGCCTGAGCGTCGGTTTCGCTGCTCAAAATACGCCTGATACTCAGGGTCATCTGGGCAAGCATTACCTCGAATCAAGACATGCCGTTGGATGCGAGTGCATCCGATTCGGTAGAGCACCATACCACTGCCCTTGTCCACAAAATTCCACCGACTACCTGGATAAGCGGGGTGCTCCATCCAGTATTGCCGGTCGCGCCAGGTATAGGATTTATTGGGATGGGTCTTGCTGATCCAGCGTCTGACCTTCCAGAAAATGTAATGACCCAAATGCCCGAAGACTTCTGAACTCACCACTCCTCTATAGTAATTGGCCCAACCCCGCAAGATTGGGTTAAGCACTCGAATCAGACCCATCGCATTACTGCCATAGACCCGCTTGAAGGCATGACGCAGTTTCTCTCGAAACCGAGCGACACTCTCCCGAGCCGGTCGAATCAGTAGCTTCCATCCCGTCCGGGTATTGGTACTTCGATAGTGACGGACGTTGAACCCTAAGAAGTCGAATCCTTCCGTTAAATGCACTATCCGAGTTTTCTCCTCAGATAGTGCTAACCCTCTGACGCTGAGGAAGCGTTGAAGGTCGGCTTGGGTTGCTTCTGCCTCTGCTTGGGTCTCGCAAAAGACGACAAAATCATCGGCATACCGGACTACCAGTTTCCGCGTTCCCCTTTTGACCACTCCCTGGGTATACCGAAATATTCCGAGAGCGGCTTCCATGCCATGCAAGGCAATATTGGCTAACAGCGGTGAGATGATTCCGCCTTGCGGCGTGCCTGCTGGGGTCGGATACAACGTTCCATCTTCCAGATATCCCGCTCGCAGCCATTGAGCAACCAACCCACGGGCCGGAAAATCACCCACTTGCTGGAGCAGAAAGTCATGGTCAATATTATCGAAGCATCCGGCAATATCGGCATCAATCACCCACTGTTTGCGGTTATTCACATTGGCATTGACATAGATTTGAGCAATCGCATCCTGGGCACTTCGCCCAGGTCGAAACCCCAAACTGGTTGGCTCAAATTGAGCTTCCCAGCACGGTTCCAATGCCTCTTTGACCATTGCTTGATAGCATCGATCTATTACGCTAGGAATCCCTAACGGACGGCGTTTGCCATTGCTCTTGGGAATATGTACCCGCCGTGCGGCTAGCGGCTGCCATGGCCTCCACAATCTCAGCTCATCCACCAATTGGGCTTTCGCTGGGCCAGTTTTCACTAGCATCTTGTCGATTCCAGGCGTTCGTTTCCCCGCATTAATCTGAGTTACTCGCCGTACTGCTAGCAGTACGTTGGAATAGCTCTTGAGGAGCAACCGTTGCAGGTTTCTCACTCGGCTCCAATCCTCTCGTCGGGTCGCCTTGAAGATTCGATGTCTCAGATTCCTCACCACTCGATTCGCTTTACGCCAATGGACGCTTTGCCAATCAGTCGTGCGCTGGGTTACGTTTGCAAAACGGGTCTGCACCTAACTTTTCCCTCAGCGTTGGGTCTCGTCTCATCCAATCTTCCGAAGATCACCTGTCCCACGTCTGCACCCTTTCGAGTTGAGCATCTGCTCTATTCGTCGCGTTATGATTTCCGCTTACCTTTCGGCTGACGACATTCGCTTCTTGGGACATCCTGTTACCTCTGGAGAGTTCTGCTTTGGTTGCCCATTGCTTACCTAAACCTTCAACAGTCAGGACTCCATTGGGGTTCACTCGTTCCGCACGGGGTGGAGATATGGTTGCCTTAGGACTCCTCTTCACTCCGGGGGCGGGGTGTTCTCGGTGGGTATTTAGACGCTACCCACTCCCATGTGCCCCAACATGCTCGTATCAGCCATTTCGAGCATCTTAATTAACGAAGCCTCA
>JAAUQQ010000041.1:0-12993 GCA_012032745.1 Synechococcales cyanobacterium RM1_1_8 | reverse complement strand
CCTCGTCTGCTGATACTGCCCTCCCATTACTGGTTGAACATCCCGAGGCGGACATCCGCTTGAACACTAGCGGGGAAAGGGTTTTAGAGTCCTTTCCAACTCCCCCGAACGACTTCGAGTCGCGCGGATAACGTCATGCGCTTCACCGGACGGCACTAGAGTTTGCTACACAACTAATTACGTATGTCGCCGTTCCGTGTGCAAGCGCTTGTTAGCTGGCTGGCAAACAGGATCTTCATGCTTTTCTAAAAATATTGCATGGTGTTTGCTGAGTGCGTCTTGACTTGGTGCCGCTGATTGGGATTGTGGCATTGTCAGTTTTTGTTTGGCTAACTCCTTATAGCAGGTTCTCATAAGCTGCGGCGCAATAACCACCTCGTAAGTATCTGGTCGCACAGAGAGTAGATGCAAATCAAACAAAGTATGAATATCTGCTCTTAATAATAAACCATTTCCAGAGTGATTAGTTGAGGCTCCTTGATACGGAATGATATGAGCTGCTTCGATTGCTGGCTCTACATCACAACCAGTTATTGCACATCGACCACCGTAAGCATCAAGCAACTTCCGACGAAACTCAGGTTGCCCTTGTCTTTGCACAATAGAGGCGGTTACTCGCTGTCTAGCATCTTCAAGAGTTTGGGTATTGAAATAGCCTTCTTCTTCCACTCTTTGACGCTGATCGTTTAACTCAGGCAACTGATAATGATTACTGAGATCAAATCGTTTCTTTGGTTTGTGTTGCTGAAACTCTGAGAAAGCTTCTTCTAAGACTAAAGCTCTGTAATCTAGATCAAGTACAGCTTTATAAGCAGCAGGATTATGCCATCTTTTGTAAGGTGAAGACTTTCCACGCTTAAGTTCGACCAAAACAGCTTTTTGCCAAGCTTTCTGCTGATATGAATTTAGTAAATTCTTAGGCAATCCCTCAAAACGCAGAATATAGGGAGTTTCACCTGGAACTTCTCCAAGACGAGGTTTAAATTGCCAGGATGTACTCGCTCGTGCAGCAATCTCAACAAGATCCTCAAAATTATGACTGAATAGAAAACCTGTCCAAGAGTTTCCATTCTGAAAGGATGTAAGAACGTGCCTGAAATTTATGTTAACAGCAATCCCGTAATCCTTTGTTGAGGATATAGAAAGCCTTGGATCATTTTCTGTAAGCTCTGTAAACTCCAGTAAATTTTTTATTAAATCTAAATACTGCTCTGCCCACTCCTGACTTGGAGCTTGCTTTACAACTTGAAGCAATAGGCTATGAGAAGAATTGTCCTGTGACAAATTAATTACTCAACTCCCCTAAGTTTTGACTCCAACAAATAGGACGTCCATGTATACCTAACCCAAAAATAAAGCCGTCGGGTAAAGGAGGAGGTTTTAGATATATCCCCCTCCCTCCCCTCAGAACCGTACGTACAACTTTCACTGTATACGGCTCAAGCAATGTCTTGAGATTCAGTGTCTCCGATTCTTAACAACCCTTGCGAGTTGTCCTGACGGTTACGTTTGCAAACCGAAGCCTGCACCTAACTTTTCCCGCCAGTTAAGTTTCATCTCACCTGCAATCAAGCTATCACCTGTCCCACGTCTGCACCCTTTCGGGTTGGGCATGTGCCCTATCCGTCGCGTTATGGATTCCGCTGGCCTTTCGGCGGACGGCTTTCGCGTCTTGGGACATCCTGTTTCCGCTAGAGGATTCAACCGCAGTTGCCCTTGGCTTACCGAATTCTGAAGGCAGGATTCGGACTCTATCGGAGTTTCCTCGTTCCGCACGGGGTGGAGATATGATTGCCTTAGGACTCCTCTTCACTCCGGGGGCGGGGTGTTCTCGGTGGGTATTTAGACGCTACCCACTCCCATGTGCCCCAACATGCTCGTATCAGCCATTTCGAGCATCTTAATTAACGAAGCCTCATCAAGGATTCATTTGCATTATCCTTAGCAACCTTGCCCTAGCCTGCACCCTCGATTTGGCTTCAAAGATGCTTCGACATTTAACCTCGTCTGCTGATACTGCCCTCCCATTACTGGTTGAACATCCCGAGGCGGACATCCGCTTGAACACTAGCGGGGAAAGGGTTTTAGAGTCCTTTCCAACTCCCCCGAACGACTTCGAGTCGCGCGGCTAACTATTAATTAGACTGAATCTTGTCAGCCTATCTCCCTCATTGGGGGTGTTATGCAGAAATCCGTCAGCCTATCCACCCAAATCAGGGTGCTATGCCGATTCAGGTCCGTATAACGCCCCTAATATAGGGTGTTGTACGGAAATCCGTCAGCCTATCTCCCAAAATCGTTACGTTAGGCCGACTCAAGCCACGCATAAGATCCCAAATTAGGAGGTTATGCCGAATCTTTGCGTATTTCTCCCATGCAGGATTTTCCAGAATTCAGCCTAATACACCTGAACTGGTGATTAGGCTGAACACTGCATAATTTCCGTGAATCATTCCCCCAAGCCCCGTAGACTCCTCGATCAAGTCCGGGATGTCATCCGGCTCAAGCACTACTCCTATCGAACAGAACAGACCTACATCGCCTGGATTCGTCGATACATCCTGTTTCACGGCAAACGTCACCCCAAAGAAATGGGGACGACAGAAGTCGAAGCATTCCTGACTCATCTAGCGGTTCAGAGGCATGTCAGTGCATCCACTCAAAATCAGGCCCTAAGCGCATTGCTGTTTCTTTATCGTCACGTCCTACAAATCACTCTGGATGAACGCATAGAAGCCATTCGAGCCAAGCGCTCTCGCTACTTGCCAACGGTTCTGACCACAGAAGAGACAAGAACCCTACTCAGCCATACAAGCGGAGACTGTGGGTTAGTCTTAAAGCTTCTCTATGGCAGCGGTCTACGCCTCAAAGAGGGCTTACAGCTTCGGGTTAAAGACCTGGATTTTGGTCAGCATCAGATCCTTGTTCAGGATGGAAAGGGAGGCAAGAGTCGCACAACACCAATGCCAAAAAAAATGATCGAGCCCCTGCAACAACATCTGAAACGAGTTCATAATCGGCATCAGCATGACCTCAAGAATGGCCATGGCAGTGTTTATTTGCCCTATGCCCTCGAACGCAAATATCCCAACGCAGATCGTCAATGGATTTGGCAATTTGCTTTCCCATCTCAAGGGTTATCGACAGATCCTCGTAGCGGTATTATTCGTCGCCATCATATCCATGAATCTACAATTCAAAAGCGCCTGAAACGAGCGGTCAGAGAGGCTGAGATTCAAAGAAAGTAGGTTGCCATACCCTTCGCCATAGTTTTGCAACCCATCTGCTCCAACAAGGCTACGACATCCGCACCATCCAAGAACTCCTCGGCCACAAAGATGTAAAAACAACTATGATCTACACCCATGTGCTCAATCGTGGCGGACGAGGCGTGCGCAGCCCCCTAGATACCTGACCCTCCTCTGGCTTCCTGTGGGAAGCAGAGAGGAGGATTGCCAACCGCCCAAGCCTGCGCTAGGCTGCATTCTCCCGATACCAAGCCACTGTGCGCTGCAGCCCCTCGCGGAACTCCATCTGGGCCTCAAAGCCAAAGTAATCCTTGGCCCGTTGGGTATCCAGACAGCGTCGGGGCTGACCGTTGGGCTTGTCGGTCTCCCAAACCAGCTCACCCTCGTAGCCCATCACCTCACAAATGGTCGTGACCAGCTCCTTGATCGAAATCTCCCGGTTAGTGCCCAAGTTCACCGGCTCCTCGCCGCTGTAGCCCTGGGCCGCCATGACAATGCCCCGCGCAGCATCTTCGGAATAAAGGAATTCGCGGGTGGGACTGCCATCGCCCCAGACGGGGATTTGCTTGTCGCCCCGCACCTGGGCCTCATGGACCTTGCGAATCAGGGCTGGGATCACATGGGAGCTGCTGGGGTCGAAGTTATCGCCAGGGCCGTAGAGATTCACCGGCAGTAGATAAATGCCATCAAAACCATACTGCTGCCGATAGGCCTGGAGCTGCACCAACAGCGCTTTCTTGGCGATGCCATAGGGGGCATTGGTCTCCTCGGGATAACCATTCCAGAGGTTCTCCTCCTTAAAGGGCACCGGCGTGAACTTGGGATAGGCGCAGATTGTCCCCACACAGACAAACTTCTCCACCCCGGCTTCGTAGGCGCTGTGGATCAGCTGAGTGCCCATCATCAGGTTGTCGTAAAACAGCTCAGCGGGCTTCTCCCGGTTGAGGCCAATGCCCCCTACATGGGCCGCCAAGTGGATAATGATATCTTGTTGATCCACAGCGTTCTGGCAAACGTCGAGCTTGCGTAAGTCCGCTTCCTGGGAGCGCGGGACGGTGATCCGGCTGGGCTCGGCCCCTGCCGCACAGAGTTGCCGCACCACCTGCTGACCCAGAAAGCCATTGCCCCCGGTGACTAAAATGCGTTTCTGCTTGAGGCTTTGCTTTAGATCCATCGCTGTAGAGGCTGCTCTGCTGCCTGCACTAACTGGATGCTCAGAAGGATTCAAGGAAGAGTTGTTGAGGTCGCCGATTGCCAATGCCGCTGCCATGGTGGTCTGAGTTGAGGTGGGTGATGGGGAGAACAGGACTAACCGCCTGTTGCCAGGGTAGGCCAAGACTTCGATCCTTGCTGATGCGGGGGCAAAACAGCAAACCGCAGGGGCCTGTCCTAAGACTAGGTTGCCCCTGCGGTGATTGAAAAGCTACGCCTCAGGCAGCCCGTCCTCGGAATAGATATGGCTTGGTCGAGATTCCTGAGGGGCGCTGGGGCGCTCTGGCTTGAATCTGGGCTCCCCGTTCTTCATGCTGGTCCTAGCTCATGCTGGCGGTTAGGCGATCGCGAATAATCGCCCCATCGGCCACGGTCGCACCAGGAGACGCTTGGCCCAAGGCCTGGAGATCGGCATCCACCATCTTCTGCACCAATTCGGGGAAGGTCACACTGGTCTTCCAGTTGAGCTGTTGCTGGGCCTTCCTCGGATCGCCAATCAGCAGGTCCACTTCCGTGGGACGCAGGTAGCGCTGATCAAAGGCAACATAGTCATTCCAGTCCAGGTTGACATGACCGAAGGCGATTTCCAAAAACTCCTTGACCGAGTGGGTTTCGCCCGTTGCCACCACATAGTCATCGGGCTTCTCCTGCTGAAGCATCAGCCACATGGCTTCGACATAGTCTTTGGCATAGCCCCAGTCGCGCTTGGCATCTAGGTTGCCCATGTAGATCTTGTCCTGGGTGCCTGCGACGATGCGAGCCACGGCGCGGGTGATCTTGCGGGTGACGAAGGTCTCGCCCCGGCGGGGGGACTCGTGGTTGAACAGAATGCCATTGCAGGCGAACAGGTCGTAGGATTCGCGGTAGTTGACGGTTTGCCAATGGGCAAAGACCTTGGCGCAGGCATAGGGGCTGCGGGGATAGAAGGGGGTCTCCTCGGACTGGGGCACCGCCAGCACCTTGCCGTACATCTCCGAGGAACCGGCCTGGTAGAAGCGGACTTCGTTGCCGGTGCGCTGCTGGTAGTCGCGGATGGCTTCGAGGATTCGCAGGGCTCCCATGCCGACACAGTCGGAGGTGTATTCCGGTGCATCGAAGCTGACGCGCACGTGGGATTGGGCACCGAGGTTGTAGATCTCCTGGGGCTCTACATCTTCGATGATGCGGCGCAGGGTGGTGCCATCGGTGAGGTCGCCATAGTGGAGGAAGAGGTTGGCATCCTCCTTGTGGGGATCGACATACATGTGGTCGATGCGATCGGTGTTGAAGGTGGAGGTGCGGCGGATAATGCCGTGGACTTCATAGCCCTTTTCCAATAGTAATTCGCTGAGATAGGAGCCGTCTTGGCCAGTGATACCGGTGATGAGGGCGCGCTTCTTCTGGGTCATGCTTAGCCTTAGATGTCTCTGTAAAGTTTAATAGGAAAATTTGGGGACAGCGCCAGGGGCTCGCCGGGGGCCAGCTCCGTTGGCTGTCGCTGGTTACGGCTGTCGTTGGGCATGGCTGTCGCTGGTCACGGCTGGCGGGGCCTAGGGAA
This sequence comes from Synechococcales cyanobacterium RM1_1_8, assembly GCA_012032745.1. Classification (GTDB taxonomy): domain Bacteria; phylum Cyanobacteriota; class Cyanobacteriia; order PCC-9006; family JAAUQQ01; genus JAAUQQ01. Next base: position 6,996 of record JAAUQQ010000041.1, on the reverse strand, counting down.
TGGGCGATCGCCCGCTGGCAGCAGCCCTCTCCCCATAAATATTGCCCAAAAGGGAGGCCCAAAAGGACTGCTCAAACGGTTAGTCCAGCACCGCAACTATCCCGAGGAGTCGAGTGAGCCTGGGGAGATCGTCAGAATTCCCTGGCGCTAATCTGCTCCGTAGAATTGGATGTATTTGATCTAATCGATACAACCAGTAGATGCAATTTACTGATGCATTTCCCTTAGAGAATATCCCAATACAGGCTGCTTTGGTTGAGGGGAGGACTTTGGGGCTTTGGGAGAAGCGCTGACAGGGAGCTGATGGCGGCGGATCTAGTAGGCTCCGCTGCCGCCGGGTTTGATGATCACGCCCAGGGTGCGCACAATAATCCACAGGTCGAGCTGGAAGGTGCGGTAGCGGCTGTACCAAGCATCCATGCGCACGCGGCGCTGGTAGGGAATGTCATTGCGGCCCGAGACCTGCCACAGGCCCGTGATGCCGGGGCGCACCCGCAGCACCGTCGGAATCGCATCGCCGTAGCGGGGCAGCTCTTCGGGCACGAGGGGGCGGGGGCCGACGACGCTCATGTCGCCCCTGAGCACATTCCAGAACTGTGGAAACTCATCGAGGCTGGTGGTTCGCAGAAACTGGCCGATCGCCGTGATGCGTGGATCCTGTTTGAGCTTGTAGTTGTCCTGAAATTCCTGCTGGAGCGCTGGGCTGGAGGCCACCAGCTCCGCTAGCATGGCATCGGCATTGATCACCATGGTGCGGAATTTGATGCAGCGAAACCGCCGCCCTGCCAGGCCAACGCGCTCTTGAATAAAAAAAATTGGGCCTCGGGTGGTGGTGAAAATCAACAGGGCAATCAGGCTGTAGAGCGGGGCACAGAGCATGAGCACGGCGCTGGCAAACAGAATGTCAAAGCTGCGTTTGGCGATTTCGCCATCGCCGTAGCGCAGCCAGCCGGGGCTTCTGCGCCGATGGAGATGGGGCAGGGCTTGGGTGCGTTGGGGCTGGGATCGCGCCGGGTATCTTGCTAGCGTCTGCCGTTCGCCGTCCATGCCTGTTGGCTCCGTTCACACCACAATCACGATCCCATCATAGGGCTAGCTTTCGCGATCGACGGTTTGGCCTTGGCCCGCTTTGGTGGGCTGGCACAGGCGATCGGGGGGGAGCTGCTGCTGGAGCTGCGGTGGGCTGTGCTGCTGGCGGTGCAGCCCACCGCAGTGGCGGAGGTAGTCGGAGAAGCGCTGGGCAAAGACCGCCTGGCTAAAGCCCTCGGCATGGTGGCGAATGGTTTCGGGGTTGAGCTGCGATCGCGCCATTTCAAACCGCCCCACGGCTTCCACCAGCGATGCCACGGTCTGCTCGGGAAACAGCAGGCCCGTGGCTGCCTCGCCGTGGAGCCCCAGATCCTTGACCGTTTCCGCTGCGCCGCCCGCGCCATAGGCAATCACAGGCGTGCCGCAGGCTTGGGCCTCCACCAGGGTGATGCCAAAATCTTCGCAGGCTGCGTAGACCAGGGCCTTGGCCTCGGCCATGTAGCGCTCCACCACGGCGTTGGGCTGGTTGCCGAGGATCTGGATGTGGTCCTGGGCGATCGCTTCAATTTCCCCCAGCTCCGGCCCACTGCCAATCACCACCAGGGGCAGCCGCAGTTGGTTGAAGGCTTGGACGATCAGGGGCACCTGTTTGTAGCTGACCAGGCGGGCGACGACGAGATAAAAGTCTTTTTTGCTCGTTTGAAGCTCGAAGCGATCGACATTGACCGGGGGATAAATCACCGCTGCCTCCCGCCGATAGCAGCGCCAAATCCGCCGGGCCGTGTGGTGGGAATTGGCGACAAAATAATCGACGCGATGGGCCGAAAGCACATCCCACAGCCGCAGCCGATGGAGCAAATAGCGGGTGGCGATGCCGGGCAGCCCATGGCCCAGGCGGCTGCGGGCCAAATAGTCAAAGGTCAAATCCCAGGCATAGCGCATGGGGGTGTGGCAATAGCAGAGGTGGAGCTGGTGGGGGGCAGCCAGGACGCCCTTGGCCACGGCATGGGAGGAGGAAATCAGCACATCGTACTGGCGCAGATCGAGCTGCTCGATCGCCAGGGGCAAAAAGGGCAGATACTTCTGGATCCCATTTCGTGCCCCCGGAAAATGTTGCAAAAAAGTGGTGCCGATTTGACGACCGTAGAGATAGCTCTCGGGATTGGTCGATTCAAAATCGATCAGGGCATAGAGATCCGCTTCGATCTGGCCCAAAATCGCCTCCACAACCAGCTCGGACCCCCCCGTTGCCTGGGGTGTCAGCCACTCATGGACCAGGGCATAGGAAGGGGACATGGCCATTGGATTAAGTTAAACGGAGAGAGGGGGATTCGAACCCCCGATAGGTTTCCCTATACTTGTTTTCGAGACAAGCGCATTCAACCGCTCTGCCATCTCTCCCGGCGCTAGCGCCCAATCATGATAGCGGTTTCTGTTCGGTTGGGGAACTTCCCATTCTACGGGGCTTTCTACAGGGGGCTGGTGTCAATTTCCAGGGATTCCCGGCTGGGGCGAATCGTGCCGGGGCCAGGGCTGGTGTCGGATGCTCTGGGAGCGGCGGGGGTCCACTGGACTGCGCCATCGCGGCCTGTCCAGTAGACGGGGATGGATTTGGATGCCAGCAGCCGCAGGGTGTCGGGATCGAGGGTGCGGGCAGCGGCGATCGCCACCTTCGGCTGAACGCTGTCCACCAGCGTCGGAGCGATGGATTCCCCGGACCACCAGAGCAAATCGGCAGGTTCCAAATTGGCTTGTTTGACCAGGGCATCCTGCTGGCTCATGTCCAGTTGGAATAGCCAGAGCCAGGTTTGGCTGCCCCGGCGGTAGTGCCAGAGGCGATCGCTGGCCCCATCAATTGAAACCATGCCCTCTGCCAACGGAAAACTCTGGCCCGGTTGCAGCCTGCCGTAAGTTGTATTTTGCTGGGCCAGGGCAGCTTCCAGCGCCTGCTGGATCCAAGGGCGCTGGCTGGCTGGGGGAGCGCTCCCAGCCTCGGGCTGGCCAGGCTGCTTGTTCCCACTCCCGGCAACGGTTCCAGCTCCAGCATCGGCCCCAGGGCTCGGCAGGGCCGTCACTGGCAAACTAGCGATTGGCATGGCGTCAAAAAACTGACCCACTGAGATCTGGGGCAACAGCCGCAGCCAGCCCTCCCGGCTATCATTATCTCCCTGGGTGGAAATGGCCCAATCGAGGTGATTGATGCCCTGCTGTTGCAAAAACGGCACCACTTGGCCTCGCACCGTGGCCACATTGCCACAGTTAATCAGCCCCACCTCCCCCCGATCCTGCACCACCAGCACGGGCGGCGTATCGGCCAGCACCGTCAGCTGTACCCGGCCTGTGCGTCCCAGTTGCAGCGGCAGGGCAATGACGATCACCAGCAAAATCGCCCCAATCCACCAGCGCTTGCGCCAGGCTCGACTCAGCCGCACCAGGGCCAGCAGCCCATAGAATGCCACCACCTGAACCAGCGCCAGTTGACCCAGGGCAAAATTCGCGCCGGGCAGTTTCGCAAAAAAATCTGCCATCGCCGCCATCGCCCCCGCCCCATAGCCCGCCCCCTGGGCCAAGGCCACCCCCGCCGGAGTCCAGATTAGCCCCCGCCGTGGCACTGAGAAAGCCGCCTAGGGTGGTGAACATCCACCAAGGGCGTGACCAACAAATTAACCAAAATGCCGTAGGGGGCAGCCACGCCAAAGTGATAGAGCTGGAGCGGCAGGGTCCAGAGGGTGGCGGCCAAGGGAATGGCGATCGCCCCCGCAAACAACGTCGGCAACCAATCCAGTCGTCCCATCAGCGGCGGCACAGTCACCAACAAACCCAAGGTGGCCAAAAAACTGAGCTGAAAGCCCAAGTCCCAAATCCACAGCGGATTGAACAACAGCAGCAGCACCGCCGTCAGGATCAGCGCCCCCAGGGGCTTGGTCTTGCGCCGCATCACCAGCGCCGTCAGTGCCCCCAGGCCCATCAGCACCGCCCGCAGCACCGAAGGCTGAACCCCCGTCAGCAGCAACATCCCCAACAGCGTCCCCGAGCCCAACAAAAACTGTACCCTGCGGACAGCCGCCGGGTCAGTTGCAACACCACCCCCAACACCAGGGCCACATGGAAACCGGACACCGCAATCACATGGGAGAGCCCCACGGTGCGAAACGTATCTTTGACATCAAAGGGCAAATCCACCCCCCGACTGCCCACCACCATGGCGCTCAGCAATGGCCCCCTGGGGCTGCCCAGGGCTCGGGCCTGGAATTGAATAATCTTTTGCCGCAGCCGCCAGCCCAGGGGCGGTTTGGCATTCAGCGCTGCCCCGGCGAGCTGATAGGCCGTCAGCCCCGCAAAGCCCCCCTGACGCGCCAAATATTCAGCAAAATCAAACCCGCCCCCATAGGCTGCCCCCTTCGGTTTGTATAACGTTCCCGTCACATCCACAACCTGCTGGGGAAACAGCCCGCTGCCCTGGAGCAACGGTACGGTCACATAGAGCCGTCCGCTGACCTTTTCATTGGTTTGCTCCATCTCCGTTTGGCCGCTGAGCTTGAGCACCCGATCGCACTTGAGCCAAAATTGGACGCGATCGCTCCTCGTCAGCCTCGGCGAACTATCGATCTCCCCCCGCACCGTCACCACGGGCTGGGAGGTGGGTTGAGATATCGGCTGGGATGTGGGCTGAGCGATTGGCTCGGATATTGCCTGGGACAGCTCTGGCCCTTCCCCTGGGATCAGCCGACTCACATCTGCCGGGCCGGGGGTGGGCAGGCGCAGGCCATAATAGAACGTTGCGAACAGGGCGATCGCCCCCATCAAAGCCCAAGCCCTTGCCCCAGGCCCCCGCCGCCAAAGCCTCGGCATCGCCACACTGGCCAACAAACTGAGGCCAAAAAACGCCCCCCCCGCGAGGGGAACACCATTCCAAGTCCAAGGCAGGGCCGTTGCCAACAATCCAGCAACGTAGGCCAGTAACAGCAGCCAACCCTCCCAAGGCATCATCAGATTTTGTCCTTAAGTCTCATCCCGATCTACGTTCACCCGAGCCGTCTTTCACCCTGCAACGGCTGTTCTTAGCCCTTCGGTCCTTCGCTGTCCATTTAACCTGCCAACCTAACCTGCCAACCCTGGCTCAAATACTCAAGCCCAACTGAAGGCCAAAGGCTGCATGGGCGACCAACAGCACCATGGCCGTGCTGCCAATCAAAGCGTGGGCCGTGCGCAATCCGCCCCCTTCGCCCCCAAACTTCGTCGCCGCCAAAAGCGCATTGATCGACAGCAGACCAATCACCACCGTACCGGTAATAAAGTGGGGCTCTCAAAAATCGGCTGATCCTGCATCACCAAGGACAGCACGCCGCCGGTATAGCCCAAGGCAATGAACAAAAACATGGCCGGAGCCAGCTTGGCGTGCATGGATTTATTCTCCTGGGCCACCGCAGCATCCGTCGCCGTGCGCCCCGTCCAGCCCGAATAGGCTGCATACCCACCCATCACAAACACCACAATGCCCATCATGGCCGGATGTCCCCAGTGGGTGATGGGCTCGGGAATGCCCAAACTGCCGAACCAGCCCGCGATCGGCTCCAAGGTTGCGCGGATATCCATTGGCGTTCTCTCTAACTGAATTGCATCGTTGATGGCTTTTGTTGTTGATCGTCGAGGTTGCGCGATCGCCCCATCTCCCCCATTAAGACTCAATCGATTGCATTAAGCAATGTAACAGCCCCAGGATTGTGGAGATCGTCACCTGGGTTCAACAGCGGAAAACCCAAGGCCTCCCGCTGCTGGTAATACAGCTCCGCCACCCGCCGGGCCAAATTACGTACCTGGCGGATATAGCGCGTACGCTCCGTCACCGAAATCACCCCACGGGCATCCAGCAAATTAAAGCTGTGGGAGCACTTGAGGACATAGTCATAGGCCGGTAGAACCAGCGATCGCCCCATCAACTGCTCCGCCTCCTGCTGATACAGCTCAAACAGCTTAAACAGCAGCTCAGGATCCGAGGCCTCAAAGTTATAGGTCGAACTCTCAATCTCCCCCTGCAAAAAAACATCCCCATAGGTCAGCTTGTCATTCCACATCAGGTCAAAAATTGAATCCACCTCCTGCAAATACATGCCCAAACGCTCCAAGCCATAAGTCATCTCAATCGACACCGGCTTACAGTCCAAACCGCCGCACTGTTGAAAATAAGTAAACTGCGTCACCTCCATCCCATCCAGCCAAACCTCCCAACCCACTCCCCAGGCCCCCACCGCCGCATCCTCCCAGTTATCTTCCACAAAGCGGATATCGTGATCCTCCGGCTTAATCCCCAAAGCCCGCAGCGAATCCAAATAGATCTCCTGGATATTGTCCGGCGACGGCTTAATCAGCACCTGATACTGGTAATAATGCTGCACCCGATTCGGATTCTGCCCATACCTGCCATCCGCAGGCCGCCGACAGGGCTCCGCATAGGCCACCGCCCAGGGCTCCGGCCCGATCGCCCGCAAAAACGTATGGGGGCTCTTCGTCCCCGCGCCCTTCTCCGTGTCATAGGGCTGGGCCACCAAGCACCCCCGCTCCGCCCAAAACTGATTCAGCGTGGCAATGACAGATTGGAAGTTCACAGCGGGCCTCAACATCAATACGCGCAAATCCAAAGAACAGGCTACCGCACATCAATCATGAAACAACGAACCTTCGCACCTTCACACCTTCACGTCTGGGGCATTGCAGCCAGCCCATCACGAACCCAGCCCATCACGAACCTAGAGAGCTAAATTTTCTACGCAAGAACTAATCTCTTTTTTACACTGATGAATCTTGCGTGGCGCGAATACTATCACAGAGATAGGACACAAAGGACATTCTCCAGTGAATCTCAAGCCCCATCTCACCGTGCTTGAGTAGCTTCCCAAATTCGCGAGATAGCCTCAAACCCTTTATTTCCATAGTCCTCAAAAACTTCGAGATAAGTATTGACAGGTT
>JAAUQQ010000447.1 GCA_012032745.1 Synechococcales cyanobacterium RM1_1_8 | reverse complement strand
ACTCTCCCCCAGCCGATTCCCTCCCAGACCCCCCCAGCCCTTCCCCCCCCCCGATCCAATCAATCACACTCTGCTGCCGCCCCGGCGAGACAAAATCCATAAACGCCTCATCCACCACCACCAACGCCCCCGTCTCCAACAGCGGACCAATGGCCTCCCGCGTAAACATCCGCCCCGTCGGGTTATGGGGATTATTCAGCAGCAGGCCATCATCCGCCGTCAGCACCTTTGCCAAGCCAGCCAGTGCCAAGTCAGCCAGTGCCAAGTCAGCCAGCTCCTGCCCGGTATCCGCCATTCCGGCCACATCCAGCGGCCAAGGCTCCAGCCGAGCCTGGAATGCAGTCAGTGCCCTGCCATAGTCCGCAAACCCCGGAACCAGGGCATAGACCCGCTGACACTGGGCCAGCTCCCGCCCCGCCCAGGTGATCAGCTCCGCCGCCCCATTGCCGGGCAGCACCCAGTCTGGCCCCAGACCATGGCCAGCGCCTAGGCCGGTTCGCAGCTGCAAATATTCGGGGTCGGGATAGGCACCGAGCTGGGGAATCGCAGCCTGCAAGGCCCCCAGCACCGTTGGCGGCGGCCCCAGGGGGCTAATGCTGGCGGAAAAGTCGAGCAGTTGCGCTGGTAAGCAGCCAGCTAACGCCGCTGCCCAGGCCAGATTGCCGCCATGCTGGGGCCGATGGAGCAGGGGCTGGGCCATGGAAGACTCCGATGCTGAAAGGGGCAATGGGATGGTAAAAAGGGGATCAAAAAAAGAGCTTCGGAATAATCCAAAGCTCTCCATAAACTAACTCAAATCTAACGAGATAGCAGCCATGGGATTAGCCATGAATGGACGATACCAAGCTGGCTGATGGCATTAGGAAGCCCGAAGCAACTAACACTTGGATCGATTAATCCTGATCAGCAACCTTTTCCTTAAAGAGCTTCCCTGCTGAGAATGCCGGGACGCGGGTGGCAGGGATCTCCATCTTCGCCCCAGTCTTGGGATTGCGGCCTTCGCGGGCCTTGCGCTCGCGCGGCTCGAAGGAACCAAAGCCCACTAGGGTGACTTTATCACCGCCGGATACAGCGCCCACAATGGTCTCTAGAGCAGCAGTAATCACTGCATCTGCTTGCTTCTTTGTCACGCCCGCTTTATCAGCGACTTGATCAATGAGTTCACCCTTGTTCATAAGGTCTCCTTAGAAAATGATTGCGAAAAAAACAATGCTTCGGGCAAAAGTAACAGACCTTGGCCAACAATATGCCCCAGATACTGCGGCCAGTTTTTAAGAAGTGATGAACATCTCTTACTGGTCTAAACGCACTCTAGCAGAAGTCTTTCCAAAACAAAATCGATTCGTCAAATGCTGAAACCCTGATGGGTCAGCCATTTCACTGGACCATTCTAAGGGCAAAATACCCCATCTGGATCGATTCTTAGCCTAAGTTCTGGAGATCCCATAGATTTTTTTAACTTTAGGGCGAGCAATTGAGTATAAATACTTTGATTATAGGGGCTCCCATAGATAAGTGCTGGGGAGATTGCTATGAAACATTGAGAAAGCTATGGGGTTTGCGTGATCTCGTTGTTCCAGCGCTGCTCAGTACCTCCGCCATCGTGCAAAGACAACGCCCCCCAACAACCCTATGTTGTTGGGGGCGTTTGCCAGTTGGGCTGGGTGCTGCTGGAGCTAGCGAGCCGAGGGCCAAACTCCAGTCAGGGCAGCACAGGCTAGCGCAGGTTGGGGGCGTTGGACTCCAGGGCGCGGCGGGCTTCACTGCTGGGGACGTAGGAGTAGCCGAAGGTGGAGCGATCCGAGTCATCCAACACTTGGGGGGTGACCAAGACAATCAGCTCATTGCGATCGGTGGTGCGGGTTGTGCTGCGGAATAGGGAACCCAAAATGGGCAGGTCGCCCAGAATCGGTGTTTTTGAGACATTGACCCGATCTGAGTCTTGGATGATGCCGGAGAGAATCAAGCCCTGGCCATCGCGTAGGCGCACCGTGCCCGACGACAGGTTGCGTTCGGATAGCAGGATGGCATTGACGCCCGCCCCGGTCGCATCCCGCGCGACGAAGGTGCCAGCAATGCCCTTGATGTTGGGAGCAACGGACATGCTGATGAAGCCATTATCGTCGATGCGTTCCACCTGGATCGCCAGGTTGAGGCCTGCATCTTCTTTCTCGAAGGTGGTGGTACTGGTAACAGCACCATCCGTGACTTCTCGCTCAACTGTGACGTTGGTGACCACCTCTTCCGTGAGCTGGACGGAGGCTGTTTGGCCTTCTTGGACGACAAGGGTGGGGTCTGTCAACACCTTGGCGTTGCCATTTTGGATGTTGGCCTGGAGCTGGGCGATAAAGTCATTGGCAATGTTGGAGAAGCCTGTGGCGCTCTGAGCAGCGGAAACGACGCCTTGGCCGACCGTGCCAATATCGGCACCGGAGACCCCTGGGGTACGGCCATCATCGCCGGAGGTGTCAAAGTTGAAGACGCTCACGCCACCCGTGGAGAGGAAGCGGTTGCCTGCAATGCCGAAGCTGAAGCTGGTGCCGGATTGATTGATATCGTTGAGGTTGACATCCAGGACGCGGACGTTGACTGCCACTTGGCGTTTGCGCAGGTCCAGCTCGGTGATCTTGGCGGAGGCGATCGCCACCAGATTACGCGGCCCAACGATGGTGATGGCATTGGTGCGGGGCTCGGCCAAGACCTGCATCCCCCGCAGAACTGGGGTGGAATCTTGGAGCTCAATGCGCTCAGGCGTCAGGGTCGTCCGCTCGACGGTATTGGTCTGGGTGATCTGGGGAGCATCCTCCGCAGTGCCCACATCGGTCTGGTCAATCGTGACGTCGCGAACCGTGGCAGAAATCACGCGCTCGGCTCCCATGCTGGCCAGGAAAGCAGAGGCTTGGTCTGCGGTGACCTGGTTGAGGCGGTAGGTGCGGACGACAACATCCTTGAGGGAGTTGGGCAGTTTGGGGCTGACAAAGATGGTGTTGTTGACCCGGTTGCCTTCTAGGCCGCTGAGACGCAGCACAGCATTGAAGACATCCTGGACGGGCTCGTTTTCTACATCAAGGGAAATTCTTGGACCCTCATCCCCAACGCCCCCCGCCGCGCCGCCGGGAGCGGGGCTGGTGCCATCTGCATTGGGATTGAAGGCCAGGTTGAGACCCGCCGCGCGAGACAGCAGGGCGAGGACTTCGCGGGCGGGGGCTTCGCGCAGGACCAGGCGAGGAATGCGCACCGCCGTGCCCAGGTCTACGGCGGAGGCTTGGAAGAGAATCTCGGAGGTGGCGATGTCACCGACGGGGGGCGCAACGGCCCGAGGCAGGAAGGGGGGAGCGGGATCCAAACGTTCGGCGGGGGCTCCGATCAATGGCTGACTTCGGGTTGGGAATCAGCACATCCACGGGGGGCCGTGGCGGCGGCGGTCGGATCGATGGAACCGGTTTGACGGTTGGCGCAGCAACCGCTCCATAATGTGGTCCAGGTGAAACCACGAGCGTCGAGGCGGGTGTTCTCCGTCCGGTCGAGGTTATATGTGTACGAAGTGGTCGCCGGCTTCGGTTCTTCCGAAGGCTTCCGTTCGACTGGCCAATAAATTCCGACCGGTATAGGCCATGTTCGTCACAAATAA
>JAAUQQ010000040.1 GCA_012032745.1 Synechococcales cyanobacterium RM1_1_8 | reverse complement strand
AATGGCTTGGTCCAGGCAGACTGCCTCGCCAAAATGTTAGACAAGGTGTTCAGCATCCTGACTTGCCCGGTGCAGCCCTGCTGGTTGAACAAAAGTACGGTACGGAACGATGGTTTGGGCGGCTTGGTATCTCTATCGCACGGGCCATCCCCAGGCCATGGTGGAGCAATTGCAATGGGCCTATGGGCGATCGCCCAAACTGCCGACCGTGGCCCTGGTTGAATGGTTAGAGAGCTTCACAGCCTTTTCCCACAACATTGGCGAAGTCTTTCCCATTGACCCATTGCTCAACTCCCCAGCCTGGCAAGACCTCCGCCACTGGCTCCTCCGCCAGCAGCGACAGAACCTCACGCCACCGCCCCAGACCTGTGATTGTCAGTCTCCATAGTCGATTACCCATGACCCATCACCCACACAACCAGCAGCAGCAACCCCAGCAGCAACCCCAGCAGCAACCCCAGCAGGATGGCCAGCAGGATGCCCTTGGCCCAATCCAGGCTTCTCTCGCCCAGGCCCAGCAGGCCTGCCAAGCTCAAGATTGGTCCCAGGTCATCCGCCACTGTGAAGCGGCCATTGGCCATTGTCGCCAGTGGCAGTCACTCCCGGCCCCCTCGGAAGCTGGGGCGCTGGAGCAGCCGGAAACCCAGCCCCAGCCGGAAACCCAGCCCGCCGCCCCGCGCCAAGACCTAGCAGAGCTGTACCAGGCCAAGGAGGCGTTGTTTGAGCGCGAAGGCCAGCTCGACAGCGCCGTGCAGGCCTATCAGCAAGCCCTGGAGCATGGACCAGACCATGGGCCCGATCGAGCTGAACTCCAGATCAAGCTGGGGGATTTGGCCGATCGCCAAAACCAGCCCGCAGCGGCGATCGCCCACTATCAAACGGCGATCGCCCTCGACCCTTCCTCCAGCGCGGCCCAGGCCAAGCTCGCCGCCCTCCTGTTCCAGCAACAGCGCTGGCAAGGGGCGATCGCCCACTACCAGCAGGCCCTGGCCCTGGGCGGCGACAAGCTGCCCCCCCCCGCCCGAACGGAGATCCAGAAAAGCCTCGGTCAGGCCTGCCTAGAATGGGGCAAACAGCTCAAGGCCCAGGGCCAGCCAGAAGCCGCTGCCGGGGCCTATCTCCAGGCCGTCCAGCACCAGCCCCACCTGTTTGAAGCCTACAATCGCTTGCGCTACAACCTGCTGCGCTATGAGATCGCCAGTGATGCGCCGATTTTGGTGGAAATTGCTGCGGTTTGCCAAACCATTGCCGACAAATTTCCCCAGTTGGTTCCCGCCCATGTTGTTCTGGGCTATGCCTTGACCAAGCTGGGCAAGCGGGAGGCTGCGATGGATTGCTATCGGAAAATTAGCGATCGCACCACCCAGCGCCTCCACCCCCAGCCTGCCCTTTGGGCACAAGCAGAACGGCGCAGTCCGGACTACATCATCCTGGGTGCAGAGAAAAGCGGCACCAGTTCGCTCTACCACTATCTCAAACGTCACCCCGCCATCCTCTCCCCGATTGAGAAAGAAATCGACTTTTTTGATCAAGAATATGGCCAGGGATTGGATTGGTATCTGGCTCACTTTCCCGCCATGCCCAAAGTTGGAGCCAACGGTACGGGCTGGCGATCGGGCGAGACCTCAGCCAACTACCTCTACAGCAACGTTGCCCCCCAGCGTATCCTGGAACATTTCCCCCAAACGAAGTTGATTGTTTTGCTGCGCGATCCGATTGAGCGCACGGTCTCACGCTTCAATATGATGGTGCGCAATGGCACAGAAAAACGCAGCTTTGAGTTGGCCATCAAGCAAGAAATTCAGGCGCTCCAGGCGGCCACCAGCGGAGACGAGATCCAGTGGCAGGCGCTCAATGTCAACCGCCACCTGGGCAACAGCCTCTATTACCACCACCTCAAGCGCTGGCTCAACCATTTCCCCCGCGAACAGTTGCTGATCCTGCCCAGCGAAGCCCTGTTTGCCCAGCCAGAAGCCACCCTCACCCAGATCTACCAGCAGCTTGGCCTGGACCCCAGCCCCGAGCAAGACTACCCGGCCTACAATGCTGGCACCTACGCGCCCATTGACCCAGCGCTGCGCCAGACCCTGGCTGAGTTCCTCGCACCGCCCACGCGCCAACTGGAATCGCTGCTCAATTGTTCCTTTAATTGGAGTCTGTAGAAACGCCAGCCATGACAGATCCCAACCCTGCAGTATCCCCCTCTAAAGACTTGACTCCTAAGCCCTCAACTGGCAAGCCCCTAATCGATACAGGCAGTGGCTATCAGCAACGGGATCAGGACATTGTGGACTATCAGCTCTGGAAGCTCTCGACCCCCCAGATGGACTTTCTGCTGCGAGGCCAACGCCCCCAGCGGCTGGAGCAAGGCCAGTATATTGCCCATTTGGGGGCTGCATTTACCTTTGGGCGCTTTGTGCCTCAACCCTATCCGGCATTGCTCAGCGCCGCCCTCAATTTAGACGCTTTAAATTTAGGCTTTGCGGGCATCGGTCCTGCTTTTTTTAATGACCCCCGCCACAGCGGTCTAATCGATTGGATCAACCGCGCCAAATTCGCCACCATTCTTGTGTTTTCTGGGCGGTCCCAGGCCACCTCTCGTTTTCCCACAGCGCCCTATTCCCAAGAGCAATACATCTTGGAAAATGGCAAGGTTGTGCCCGCAGATTTTGCCTATCAACAGTTGCTGAACCACGAATCGCCGGAGACCCTGGCCCTGCTCGTGGAAGAAACGCGATCGCGCTATCTCGAAGAATTCTCCCGTTTACTGGATCAAATCACCGTGCCCAAGGTGTTAGTTTGGTTCGCCAAGCGAAAACCGGACTATCAAGAATCCTACCAAAGCCTCTTTAAGCTGTTTTCTAACTTTCCCCACCTGGTCAATCGACCCATGATGGATCAGCTCAGTGCCCAATGTGATGCCTATGTGGAATACAGCGGCACCGTCGGTATGCCCCAGCCCCTGATCAGCCGGTGGACGGGCGAAGCCACAACGATCACTCGCCCGCGAGATTATCAGCAGGGCAAGATTCAACTTGCCAACTCCACCTTGACCCACAATGGCTACTATCCTTCGCCGGAAATGCACCAGGCCGTGACGCAGCTTTTGATTCCGAAGTGTCAGGCTTTTTTGTGATTTAGCTGCGCGATTGGGATGAGAGGATGTTTGAGAATCCGCCAAAGCCAGTGACTCCAGACCCAACGGGCTAAGCTGTGCCTGCTTTTTTAAGCAAAGGTACGGGATATGGGCACCATCGGCTACAGCTAAAGCTATTCTCAAACATCCTCTGAGATCGCCGCCCTCAAAACCTGCCGCTAATCACTATCTCCATCACTGCATTCAGTCATGGCTTCATCGCTGGCCCCAGGATTGGCCTCAACTTTGCGCAAGAATAGCTGGTGGGCTTGATCCAAAATCTCAAACTCCCCAGGGATCTGGGCGAGGAAGCGATCGATGTTGGCCCTGGGCGATTCCTGCGGAAGCTTGCGAAGCGATCGCGCCGGACCCTGGGGGTGGCTGGCCTGGTGATAGTCTTCAAACACCATCAGGCCGCCTGGGCTGAGTAACGGCCAGGCGAGCTGGGCTTGATCCTGGAGCTGTTCCTGGGGCTGTCCCTGGAGATAAATGAGCTGGTAGGCCCCGAGGGAGTCTTGCTGGAGGCTTTGCAGGCGATCGGCGATGGCTGCGGTTTCGTAGACAACCGTTGCCGGGGGCTGAATTGTCGCTTGGCCCGCAGCTTGGGCTTTGGCCAGGTTCTGCTCAAAGCGCGCCAAGGGCTGGGGCTCCAAGCAGTGGAGGCGATCGCCCCCCTCGGTCAAAACCTGATCCAACATCCAGCAGCTCCACATGCCCTGGGCTCCGCCCAGTTGCAGTACATTCAAGCCCCTGCCGGGTCTGGATCGATCCAGTGCTAGGCTCTCCAAGCTCGACCCCTCCAAACTTGGCTCCTCCAAACAGCGGGCCAACTGCTTTTTCCAGGCGGGGATCCAGTAGGTAAACAGATCGTGGGTGAAGTGGTAGTCCCGATCGCGACATTGGGGCCAACCGCTCAGAGCTGCCACCTGCTGGAAACAGGCGATCGCCTCTGTCGGTTCTCCCTGTTCCATCCAGGCTGCCCCCATGCGCCGGTAGGGCCAATCGAGATCGGCCCGCAGTTTGAGGGCAGCCTGGCAGGCGGCGATCGCTTCATCCCAGCGCCGCAAGGGCATCAAAGCCTTGACCAAACCCAAGTACGACCAGACAAAGTCGGGCTGGTGGCGAATGGCCTGCTGGAACTGTTCCACCGCTTCGCCATAGCTCTGCTGCTGGAGCAACAGTTGGCCCAGCTTTTGGTGAGCTTCGCCCTGACTGGGATCCCGCTCCAGCAGTCGCCGATAGCAAGCCATGGCCTGTTTGAGCTGTTTGGCCCGAGCCAGCAAATGAGCCAGGCGATAGTAGGCCGTCCACTGGTTGGGGTTGCGTTCGATCGCCCAGCGATAGCAGTTAATCGCCTTGCCGGGCTGTTTGCGTTCCTGGAACGTAATGCCTAGCTCCTCACATTCTTCGGCGGTGGATTCCTGGGGCCAGAGCGAAATAAATTGATAGCGGTAGTCTGCCCCGGCTTCCGGTTGATCAATCTGTTGATAGAGCTGGGTCAAGTTGGTGTAGGCAATGGCACAGCGATGATCCAGGGCGATCGCCTGTTGGTTCTGGTGAATCGCATCTTTCCAGCGCTCCAGCTTGGCGTAGATTGCCCCGGCAAAAACATGGAAAGCCTGGCGGCTAAGCTGGCTTTGTCGGGCCAAATCTCGCCAGAGATAGGCCAACTGTTCCTGGCCGATGTCGGCGAGCACATTGCTCAAAATCGTGCAGGAAAAGAACCAGCGATCGGGCTTTTCCAGGGCGGTTTCACAATCTTGTAGGGCTTCTAGGATGAGGGAATGGCTCAAGGTTTGACCTCTTAAAATCACTGTTCTAACTGTTCAAAAGGACTCCCGAGGATTTAGCTCCTGGAATTCATAACTTAGAATTCATAACTTAGAATTCATAACTTAGAATTCATAACTTAGAATTCATAACTTAGAATTCATAACTTAGGATCCATAACTCAGGATCCATAACCTAGGCTTCAGCTCCAACCTCACCCCACACCTGCGGCGCGAAGGGCGGAGCGCAGCGCTGGGATTTCCACATAGAGATCCTCGGTTAGGGGACTCTGCCACATCAGCTCCCGCAGTGGCCCACAGGGCAGGTCTCGCCCCAGGATGTAGTAGTGCTTGAGCTGTAGCACCTGGCTGGCCATCCAATAGTCGGTGCGCAAATAGCGCGGTGAAAAAATTTCAATCACCACCGCTCCCGGCTGGCAGAAAACTAAATTGGTCAACCCAGAACCGTGGGGGGCCACGATCACCTCTGCTTCGGAAAAATACCGAGCCTGTTCCTGGACGCCCAAGGCTTCGAGGCAGATTGTCTGGAACCCGAGGGGGGCCAGGACCGCTTCTAGCTCAGCTTCATTCAGGAGATTGCGGTATTCCGCTTGGCGGCGGCTGATGTAGATGCGTTTGGGGCTGGCCTGCTCTAGATTGACCTGATTGGGACTGGCCCGATCGCGCCCCCGATCGCCCCCCCGATCGCCATTAGGCAAAAAGTGCGATCGCAAAAAGGCAATCGTCTCAGGCGGAATCCAATCCAAATGGCCCGGAAAACTGGGGGCAATGAGCTGCTCGGCTTGGATGTGGGGCAGGCGATCGCTCTCCAACACTTTCTCCAAGGGGATCCCCAACTGACGTAGGGTTTCACGCTGGAAAGATTGCTCCAAACTGTTGACCACAAACCAATCAATTTGATCCCAGGTCATGCCCTGCTGTTCCAAAAGCCCCAGGCGGGGCAGCAAATCAATCATCCAGTGGTAGTAGACATGGCCCGACAGGGTGGATAGCAAGGCCACCTTGCCGGAGAGCTGCTGTTTCTCGGGGCGATCGGGTTGCTGCAAGGCTGGTGAGCGAGAGCCTGGGGAGCTAAGGTCTGGGGAGCTAAGGTCTGGGGAGCTAAGGTCTGGGGAGCTAAGCTCTGGGGAGTTAGAAGCTGCCTCGATCCCAGGGCAATTGGGCAGCCGCCAGGGATAGGCGCGGGACAAGTCCGGGAGCACCGCGCCCGCCGCCGTGGAGACGACAACCCCATGGCAGGCGGCCCAGGCACTCCGGCGAGGCGTGACCCAGGCCGTTCCCCCCGGCAGGGTCTGCACCCCCGTTGCCAAGGGGGCAAAGCGAGGGGCACAGTTAAAGCCGATGCGGAAGACCCCCCGCGCTAGCTGTTCGGGACAGAAGGAGCGCACGAGTTCGCCCATGCAGGTTTGGCAAGTGACCCCGCACTGGGCATTGCTGGGCGGAGCGGCCTGGGCTTGCCCAGGCCCTGACTCTGGCAACCTGGCTGATCCCCCTGGCTCAATCGCGGCGGCGGCGATCCCCCGTCCCTGCTGGCGCAGGCAATGGGCGAGCTGCTGATACAGGCCTGGTAGCTCGGGCCGCAGGGCGATCGCTTGGTGATAAAGCTGTTCGGCCCGGCGGAAATTTTCGGACTCCAGGGCGATCGCCCCCCCGTGGCAATAGATCTGGAACAGCAGCGCTTCTGCTGCCGCTGCCGTCTCCCCAGATTGCGGCAACTGTAGCATCTGCAACAATTGGGCGCAGGTCTGGCGAGTCTGGGAAAGGCGGCTGTTGGAAGCATGGGCCAGGGCATTTTGCCCATAGGCCTGGCAGAATTCCGACAGTTGAGCGATCGCCTGGGCCAGCGGAGCCCAGATTTCCTTCACCCGGCCCTGGCCCAACAGCACCGTGACCAAGTGGCCGCAGACCTGGGGGGAGGGAGCCAGGCGCACCGCATCGCCATAGTACTTGATGGCTTTGTTGCCATCGCCCTGGTGCAGCCACAGTCGGCCCAAACCTTGGCGGGCTTTGGAAAGCTCAGGATCCAGGCGCAAGGCCGACTTATATTGTGCCAAGGCCCCAGCAAAATCTTGCTGCTCGGCTAGGGCATTGCCCAGGTTGTGGCGCAGCCTGGCGCGGGCTGGAAATCGCTCCAGCAGCGCCTGGTAGAAGGCCACCGCCCTAGGGGGATCCTGCTGCTTAATCACAGAACCTAGGTTGAGATAGGCATTGAGGTAGTCGGGATCAGCGGCGATCGCCTGTTCATAGCAGGCCGCCGCCAAGCCCAAGCGCCCCCGCTGATGATTCAACAGCCCCCAGCGAAAATACAGGGATCGGCTGGGGCGGGCGGCGATCGCCGCTTGATAATGCCCCTCTGCCAAATCCCACTCCTGCCAATCATGCAAAATAACGGCCAGGCGATAGTGGATCTCGGGTAAATGGGGGGTCTGGGCCAGGGCCTCGCAATAGTGGTAATAGGCCTTGGAGAGACAGGCCCGCTGTCGATAAAAATGTCCCAGGGCCAGGTGGTTGCCGGAGGGCAGGCTGCCCATGCTGGTCTCGGACTCAGCAAAGGATCTGGCCACACTCTCATTCACCGGTTGGGTCAACCTCGCTTTACTCACCCTGCTTGGGAATAGAAATTTAATTTAGAAGCACAATCGTGACTAGAAAAATGACGTTACTGAAAAAATGAGCTACCCAGAGAACATTGGACAAAACCATTAATCTCCCAGTAGCCCATTCAGCACATTGCTGACTTTAGCCCCTTGAGCACCAGAGCTCTCTAGGCCAGCTCGGGGAAAAATCCCGCAAAACACCCCTTAGAAGAGATCGTCGTAGCTGGCACGCTCATCAAAGGAGACCAAGCCTTCCACAGGACCATTGATGTTCCGAATCACGGCGACGTTCTGGCCGCCAACCGACAGGAAGCCCGTTTGAGCATTGTAGGCAACCGCACCGGTCACGCCCAGGATCACAAGCTTGTCGTTGCTGGCGTTGAAGTCGGCCAGCTCCACGGGCTCGCCTACGGTAGCATCGATCACGAAGGTGTCGGCACCGCCGCCGCCAAAGACCGTGTTGCCCTTGCCGCTGATGATGATGGTGTTGTCACCCCCAGCGCCCTGGATGGTGTTGTTATCACCCACCACCGTGAACATGTCATCGCCCCCGGCACCCCGAATGGTGTTGTTGTCGCCAAAGCTCTTGAGGACATCATCGCCATCGCTACCTTCGAGCAGGTTGAAGTTGCCTTCGCTGATCAAGGTGTCGCTGGAGTCCTGGCCACCACCGGCATAGAGCTTGTTGTAGTCGCCCGTGGCCGTGAGCTCGTCATTGCCGCGATCGCCAAACAGCGTGTCAAACCCATCGGCAATCAAGGTGTCGTCCCCTTCGCGGCCAAAGATCATATCTGAACCGCCATTGCCATCAATTTCGTCATCTCCACCCTGGCCATGGATGATGTCATCGCCGGGGCTTCCCAGAATGACATCGTCAAAATCGGTACCAATAATCACTGACATCGCAATAAAATCTCCTTAAACAACTCTCAGTCAACTGTGCTGGCGTGCACTTTTAAGTCGGAAACCACCGAGCAGAACACGTAGAGCACCTGGGAGTGATGGGCTGTCAAGGTCAGGTTGAGCAAGCCCTAGCCCCAACAAAGTCCCTAGTCAACAGGCCGATACCGCGTTGAATGCGGTCACCGTTATCTATGCGACCAGTGTTTAGAGGCTATGCAAAGATCCTTGAAGCCTCTCCGGACAAATCTATCCCAGGCAATCTAAAAGCAGCAAGGGGCTGAGAGACGGGACGGAGCGATCCCGCAGCGGCGAGATCGCGCAAGAATGCAGTGATAGCGCGGGTTACAAAGACTTCGGGTTAGCCCAAAATCCAGCTCTTAAAGTTTCTGTAAAGTCGTTCTGGTAAAGAATTGGCCGGCTAAGCCGATGCTAGCATTGCCCCATGCAAGCAAAATTGAGCACTTCCAGTGCCCGTGATTTTGCGCTGAGAAGTTTCGCTGGCGTGCCGCTTCTCAGGCTTCTCATTGCCCCTAGGCTTGCGTGGCCCTGGGGTCTAAGTGAGCCACTGAGCAGAGGCGCGTTGTTTTGACTAGCAACATTCAGAACAACGCGTTTCCCCTGAATCGTTGCTCTGTACGGTTGGTATAATGCCAAGGGACACCCAATGAATGTGAGCCTGCTAGGGCATGGAGCGCGGTCTAGCGCCTACCACTGTTTCATTGGCAGGTCAAAGGCATCCCCAGGCTTGATCCTTCACTCTTGCCCCAGCTCTTTCGTCCCAGGAGGCTCCCTCAGTAGCGCATCAACCTTGCTAACCGCAGACAAATGTGCGACCCTAGGATTTAATATTTACTTAAGTATTCATTCTCTTTAGGCTGCCAGCATGGCTCAATGCCGCAGCCGGATATCGCGGACTGATATTGCTGCTGAGCATCGTGACTAGGTATTGTCAGTCAAAAAGTATCACCAGTGACTAAGTATCGCCAGTCACTATTAGGTGCAATCCGGTCAGTGCAACGGAGCAATCTCAACTGCAACGAAGCAACTCCTCGGCCTTGCATCGGCTACTCCTCCTATAGAAACAATGACCTCAGCCAGTAAGAGTCCTGCGCCATTAGGGTTTAATTCAGGTCATCTGGATTCCGAACATCTGGATTCCGGGAATCTCGATTCAAGCCGTTCTGAAACCTCTCGCCCGGCGAACCACGCGCCCAGGGACGAACAGCCGCTGCCAGGGAGTGCCAGCCGCCCGGAGGCTGAGTCGAAGCGGCGAGCTCCACAGTCGTCTGGAGCCTCTGGACCTCCTGGAGCACTGAGCTCTGCCCCGCCCCAGGCCATGACGTTTGCCCCGCCGTTTGTTGCGGTGCAGCCCCATCCCAATGTCCTCAATCGGGATGCCATGGATATTTTTCTGCGACAGGCGGAAGCCTACATGGACCTCCAGGAATGGGAAAAGGGCTTTGCGGCCTGTCACCAAGCCCTAGCCATTGCCCCAGACATTGCGGAAGCTCACAAGCTGGTGGGTAATCTGCTCCAAAAAATGGGTCGGGGCATTGAATCCATGGGCCACTATGCCCAGGCCCTGGTGGCCAACCCGAATTTTGCCGAAGTTTATGCCAACCTCGGCAGCCTCTATGCCAGACAGCAGGCCTGGGCAGATGCAGAGTATTACTACCGCAAAGCCATTGCCCTCCGCCCGGACTATGCTCCTTTCTATCGCCCTTTCTCTAGTGCGCTGGCCTCGGCGGGCAAGCAGCGGGAGGCTGAGGAAATGTTTGCCCAACTGGTTCGGCTAGATCCTGAGGCTGCCACGCCGGTGGAGCACTATCGAGCTGGAAATATCTTTTTGGAGCAGGGGGATGAGCAGCAGGCGATCGCCTGTTACCGCCAGGCTGTATCGGGTGAGCCGAGCTATGCCGCAGCCTATCGTCCCCTGGCCGATCTGTTGGAAAAGCAGGGCGATTGGCAAGCGGCGACACTTTATTATCGCAAAGTGTTTGAGACGGGCTTAACCGTTGAGAATGGAGCCAATGGCCAGGTGCGCGTGCTGTCGGGGGATGCGCCGTCACCGAGCAAGCGGGCCAATGATGGTCCGGCGACGGATCCGGCGATCGCGCCAGCTTCAGTGGCCTCAGCTTCAGTGGCCCATCGTCTTGTGGGTAACTCCGCTCTGCTGCGGCCCGAGCGGCTCCAGCGATCGGAGCCGGTCCGTATTATCAATGGTCCAGCGACCAAAACCTTAATTCCAGGTAACAGCACCCCAGGCTCCAGCAACGGCATTGCTACTGGGTCAGTTGTGACTGAACCGGTTGTGACTGAACCGGTTGTGACTGAACCGGTTGTGACTGGGCCTGCTGGCCAAGCTGCCCCTCAACGGACCGTGACCCGGATCCCGGCGGGGGATGCGGAAACCGCCAAGAACTATGCCAGCGCGGGCCAGCTCAAGGCCAGGGGCAAGCACTGGGACAGTGCAATTGACTATTACCAAAAATCCCTTGGCCTCAACCCCAACCAGCCTGACGTCTACCGCGAGCTGGCCCGAGTGTTTACCCAGGCAAAGCAGCTCGAAAAAGCTGCCCTGGCTTGGTTCCAGGCTTTCAAGCTGGAGCCAGGCTGGGCCAATGCAGAGCAGTATTACAGCCTGGCAGAACATTTGGCCAAGCAGGGCAAGTTGGAACAAGCGATGGCCTGCTACGAGCGGGCGATTCGCCTCAAGCCGGAGTTTGCCGCCGCCTATGAGGGGTTGGGCAATGTCTTGGAGCAGCAAAACCAACCGGCTAGGGCAGCGGCAGTCTACCGAAAGGCGTTAGACGCTCAGGGAGCTGCACCCGAAAAAAGTAATCGGCCCGGCTGCTGAGTTGGCCGGGGAAAGTCCCACTGGATTGATGAAGACTGCCGATCCCACAGCAGTCGAAGCGATGCAGTGGTACAAACGGGCGGAGCAGTTGCGGGAGCAGGAGGATTGGGCGGGAGCCGTCGCGGCCTATGGTCAGACGATCGCCCGCATCTCTAATTTTTCCTGGTGTCACCACAACTTAGGCAATGTGCTGTTGAAGCTAGAACAATGGCCAGCGGCGGAAGCTTCCCTGCGGCGGGCGATCGCCTCAATCCCAGCTTTTCCTGGTCCCACTACAGCCTGGGGATGGCCCTGGCGGGCCAGCGGCGATGGGAAGATGCCCAAACAGCCTACCGCCAGGCTCAGACTTTAGAGCCGGGAATGGTTCAGGTGGATGCCAAGCTGGCCGAGGTTTTGGAGCAGTTGATTCGAGAGAATCCTCGGGCGGTGGAATTTTATCGCGCCCTGGCAGAGGTGCGGATCAAGTTGGAGCGGCGGGAGGAGGCGATCGCCTCCTACCAAATGGCGTTGCAGATTGAACCGGGCGATCGCGCTTGCCTTCTGGGCCTGGCTGACTTGGTGAGCAGCGCCGATCCGGCCCAAGCCAAACAGCTGCGATCGCGCCTGGTGGAGTCCGAGGCCGCCGCCATCAGTCTCCAGGAGATCACCCAAGCCCAGCAGCTTTTGAACCCGGCCTTGGTCAAGCGCCTGCTCAGCAGCACCCAATTGTTTGATCCCGCCTATTATCAAGCCAGCCATCAGCTCTCGTTTGAGCCTGGCAGCGATGCGCTGGAACACTATATTCAGGTGGGTGCATCCCTGGGCTATCGGCCCAATCCCTTGTTTGATGCAGCCTACTACTTGGAGCAGGCCCGCGAGGCCGCTGAGCTGGGGGTGAATCCGCTGGCACATTATTATTTGTTTGGGCGATCGCAGCAGCATTCTCCCCATCCCTTCTTTTGCCATGGGTTCTATCTAGAAGAGCATGAGGATGTCGCCGCCACGGAGATTTGTCCCCTGGAGCATTATTTGGCCTATGGAGCCCAGGAGGGACGAACGGCCTTTGCGGCTTCACAGTTCACAGCCTTGTTGCAGCAGCAGACGCCCAGCGATGCGGACTATCTTGCTTGTTTGAACCACAACCGTTTGGATGTCTCAAGCCGTCTGAGTGCGACTCAGGCCTGCCAGACCTTGGGCATCTATTGCAGTTCACTGGGCAATTACTTTATTGCCGAGATTGCTGATTTTATTGCCGCAGCTTTGGAGCGCAATGGCCACCAGGTCGTGCGACTCAGCGAGAGTGATCAGCCACCGAGCCATTTGAACGGCCATATTGTTGTGGCTCCCCACGAGTTCTTTTATTTGGGGGAGGGGCTTCAGCGGGCTGGCGACACAGATTGGTGGGTTGGTGCAACTATGGTGAATGTGGAACAACCCCAGACCACCTGGTTCTCCAAGGCCTTTCACTTTTTGCGCCGAGCGAAGCTGATTTTAGATATTAATGTCAAATCAGCTTCAATTTTGCGGGAGTTGGGTCTGCCTGTCCAATATCTACCTCTAGGCTATCTGGAAAACTATCAGCCCTTTATCGGTACGGAGGCATTGCCAGATCTGTTGGCGGTGCGGAGTTTGAGTCCCCAGGTGCGGCGGGAGCGTCCGGCGATCGATGCGCCGCTGTCGGAGCGTCCGATTGATCTTCATTTTGTGGGTACGCTGAACCCTCGGCGGGAGCAGTTTTTTGCCCAAGCTGCATCCTGGCTGCATCAATATCGCTGTTTTTTACACATTCCGCCGATGGGTGAGCCATTCATCAAGGGCAAAGGGCAGGCATTGGATACGGATGCGGTGGTGGGTTTGAGTCGGCGTAGCAAAATTTTATTAAATGTTCATCGGGATGAGTTGCCCTATTTCGAGTGGCATCGCATTGTCTTCCATGGGCTTTGGCAGAATACATTGGTGGTGACGGAGCCCTGCCATGATGTGCCAGGCTTAGAGCCCAATGTTCATTTTATTGCTTGCCCGTTAGGGGAGATGGGCAACAAGATTCGCTGGTTGCTCCAGACCCCTGAGGGAGTAGCTGAGGCTGAACGGGTCCGCCAGGCTGGATACCTTGCCATTCGCAAGGCTTTTCAGTTGGATCAATTGGTGATGAGGTTAATTTAACCATGCTAGAAGAACATTCATACTCAACTCTCTTCTCTAAGCCAGCTAGTCAAGAAGCGGAAGTGACGGTTTGTATTAGCCTTTATAATTACCAAGACTACATTCATGAGACCCTTAGTTCAGTCAGAGAGCAAACACTAGAAATTTTAGACTTGATTGTAGTAGACGACCGCTCCAAAGATGATTCTCTCGTTGTAGCCTGGTCTTGGATTCAGCAGAATGCTTCTCGATTTAACCAAGTTAAATTGTTGCGCCATGAAAGCAATGGAGGACTAGCAAGAGCTAGGAATACAGCAGTCTCACAAGTCGAAACACCTAATATTTTCATTCTAGATGCAGACAACCTCCTCTATCCTAAATGTATTGAACGATGCTTAGAAGTGCTAGAGAATGATCCAGAAGCAGCCGTCGCCTATCCAATGATTGAGAAATTTGGTGACCAGGAAGCAGTCATGGGAAACGTAGTCTGGGAACGATCCAAGTTTACAAAGAAGAATTTTGTTGATGCAATGGCTCTGATTCGCAAAGATGCGTTGTTCCGAGCTGGTGGCTACTCTCTTATGCAAGTAGTCGGCTGGGAAGACTATGAGCTATGGTGTAAGCTAATTGACGCTGGCCTATACGGCGTGATGGTACCTGAGATTCTAGCCAGATATCGAACTCACGGAACGTCCATGCTCAATTCAATCAGCAACCAGAGACGAAATATCAAAAAACTGCATATTGAAATGCTTGAACTGCACCCGTGGCTAGAGTTAGAGCCACTGTAACGATCATAGGTTGGGCTCCTAGGTTCAACCGAAATGTGAGTCATCGAGTGCTTTAGGTACACTAAGGATTAATTGGTTGATGGTCGAACTAATCTCCATTCATATTGGGAAAACAGCCGGAACGTCTTTTAGAGAGATTCTGTCTAATACTTACGGGCAAAGTAATGTCCTTTGGGATTATGCTCCTTACAAATATCATCCTCCCACACCCTTACCTGAGAATATACGGGCAATTCATGGACACATCCCCATTCGCAAGTATTCCGGTTACTTTCCTGAGGCCAAAAGAATTGTATGGTTGCGGCATCCTCTCTATCGACTAATTTCCGAGTATTACTTCGCTCAACACTATAAGGATGAACATAACCTTTTGCATAGAGAACTTGTCGAAAAGAATTTGGGCTTTCGCGATTTTGTGGAGCATCCCGCAGCGCAAAATATCATGTCCAGGCAGATAGCGGGGCTGGAGTTGAAGGATTTCTTTTTCATAGGATTACAAGAACATTATGCTGCGGACTTATTAGTCCTGGAGGACTTGATGGGTTGGACAAGATATGAAGTACCGATAAAAAATCGAAATCCAGAGCCGCAATACAAGAAAAACCTTAGTGAAATTTTAGCCGATCAAAATTTGGTAAACCGAGTAGTAGAGTTGAATGAGAAAGATATGATTCTCTACGAAGAGGCGTCTGCTTTCCGTCAAGAGAGAGAGCGTTCTACACGTCCGAAGTTAGCAGAGCAAAATCTGGAGGTGGTTGATATGGAAGCTGTCAAAGAGACTGTCTTGAAGAATCTAGACTTTGACTGGGAGGTTTACACCTCGCTCTACAATGACTTGAGTAGTGTCAAAACAAAGTCTGATGCATATTCCCATTGGATAATGTACGGGAGAAAGGAGGGAAGAGTTGCTTCATTATTTGGAATCATAAGAAAGTTTAATGTAGATAAAGAAAAATTGCCGGTTGATTTTGACTGGCAATCTTATCTAGATTTAAATCCAGATTTGAAGACAGGTCTCACAAACAAGTGGAAAGCCATTTATCACTACGCTAGTGACGGAATTCGAGAGGGGCGTCAATGGCAAGTTCTTAATAAGAAGAAAGAACAAATCGCTGACAACAATAGAGAAGAAGAGGAGTTTTGTTGGGATTTTTATCTTTGGTACAATCGAGACTTGAAAGGGCTTGAGACAGAATCTCAAGCTCGGCACCACTGGCTGGATGAAGGAAAAAAATGCAGTAGGGTTGCTTCACCCATTGTATTTTTGGCAGGTCAAGGGGTTTCTGTTGACGATTTGCCCACTGACTTTAACTTCGCAGAATATTTGCAACTACGTCCAGAATTGGAGAGAGAGGGAATCAGCTATAAATGGCATGTGATTGCCCATTTCTTGAAACAATCATTGTCTGAAAGGAAGATTTATTCATTTAAATCTCGAGGTCTCAGCTATGAAAGAAGCGCTCAGCATGATTTAGCCATTCGAGATTTTGAATGTGCGCTGAAATATAGTCCAAATGATATAGAAGTTCAGATTGGCATGACTCGCTGTCTGATTTCATTAGGCCATTGGGAACGAGCAACTTCTCTTTATAAAAAAATCTGCTCATCGAACATTTTAGATCGATGGAGCTTATATGAATTTAATCGCGGCTTGCATGAACTTCTCACAATTCAGCTTGTCACACTGCTGAGCGAATTTTCGAGATCTGTTGAAGGAAGTGCAAAATACATTGCTACACAAAAAAATGACCTAGAAAAGGACGGATCTTCAGTCAGCGGTGGTGTGTATTCATCTCTTTTTAACAGCTCTGAGGAATTATTGGAAAAACAGCTCTCTTATAATTCTTCTTTATTAGCATTAAAGCGAGTTCATCAGGTCATTGAATCAAGTTTTAATATAAAGAGTTTCATTGCTTTTAGAAGATTTAAAACACCTGAGATTTCGATTGTCATCCCTGTTTTCAACAAGGTTGAGTATACAATCCGGTGCTTGAAGTCTCTTGTGCAAAATGTCAGTCGGGATTTGGCGATCGAGGTCATTGTTGTGAACGATTGTTCAACCGATGAGACTAAGGAATACATGGAGGAAATTGAGGGCCTTGTTCTAGTAAACAACGTTCAGAATATGGGCTTTATCCATTCCTGCAATGCGGGGGCAGAAGCCTCAAAGGGAGAATTCCTTTACTTTCTCAATAACGATACGGAAGTGATGCCTAATGCGATCGAAAGCATGGTGGAGGTCTTCCGAACACAGGAGAATGTTGGTGCGGTGGGCTCCAAGCTGGTTTATCCCTCTGGAGCGTTGCAGGAAGCGGGTGGAATTATCTGGCAGGATTCTTCGGGCTGGAACTATGGACGCAATGAGAACCCGCATGATCCCAAGTACAACTTCATGCGATCGGTAGACTATTGCTCTGGTGCGAGCCTGCTGGTGAAGCGTGAAACGTTTGATGAGCTGAATGGGTTTGAGCGAGACTTTGCTCCGGCTTATTACGAGGATACGGATCTTTGCTTTGCGGTGCGGCACAAGCTGGGTCTGGAGGTGATTTATCAGCCAAAGTCGGAGATTATTCACTATGAGGGGGTGAGTTCGGGGACTTCAACGACGAGCGGCGTGAAGCGTTACCAGGTGGTGAATGCGAAGAAGTTTAAGCAGAAGTGGGCGAAGGCGCTGGAAAAGCATCCGATCAATTTAACGGGCTATGAGGATGCTCACAAGGCTGCGCGGCGCTTTCAAGGGAAGAAGACGGTTCTGGTTGTGGACAGCCACTTGCCTTGCCATGACAAGGAGTCAGGGTCACGGCGGCTGTTTCAGATTCTGAAAATCTTCAAGGAGCTGAATTATCACGTCATCTTTTTGCCGGATAATATGCAGCCGACGGAGCCTTATTGCTCTGAGCTTCAGGCGATGCAGATTGAAACGCTGTATACCTGTGATGGGTTTGGGTCGCTGCCGGAGGATCAGCTGCGGGAACGGCTGCCGCTGATTGATGTGGCTTGGGTATGTCGGCCTGATTTAATGAAGCGATATTTGCCAGTACTGCGGGAGCGGGCTGAGATTAAGGTGGTCTATGACACGATTGATTTGCATTATCTGCGGATGAAGCGGGAGTTAGAGTTGGGGTTGGCGTCTGAGGAAGCTCAGCGGTCAATGAGTTGGATTGATATGCAGGCGTTGGAGCTCAAGATGGCGATGCAGGCGGAGTTGACGCTGACGGTGACGCCGACGGAGAAGAAGGTTTTGGAGGAGCAGGGGGTGCGGAATGTGGAGGTGATTCCAAATATTCATGTGCCCTATGAGGGGCCGAAGCCGAGTTTTGAGGAGCGGTCTGGGATCTTGTTTATTGGGGGGTATAATCATCCGCCGAATGTGGATGCGGTGGAGTGGCTTTGTCATGAAATTATGCCGTTGGTTTGGCAGGATCTTCCGGATGTGAAGGTGACGTTGTTGGGAAGTAATCCATCGGAGCGGGTGTTGCGGTTGGCGAGTGGTCGAGTGATTGTGCCGGGGTATGTGGCGGATGTTAGTGATTATTTCTTGAAGAATCGAATTTTTGTTGCGCCGTTGCGGTATGGGGCTGGGATGAAGGGTAAGATTGGTCAGGCGTTGGAGTTTGGGTTGCCGTTGGTGTCTACTGCGATTGGGGTTGAGGGGATGAATTTGGTTGCTAATAAGGATTCTTTGGAGGCGAATACAACTGAAGAGTTTGTGAAGGAGATTCTTAAGCTTTACAGGGACAAAAAGGTATGGGAAAACCTAGCAGGTCAATCGAAAAAAGCAATCGAGTTTTATTCACCGGGTTCGGTTAAGAGGGTGATTGAGAAAATTGCTTGATTACTAAAGGTATATTTAACTTTTGTTTGATTCTAATCTATAAGTTAAGCAGAATCTATGGACGGGTCTAAGAAGCGAGTTGTACTGGTTCATCATCATATTTTTAAGAATGCGGGGACTTCTTTTAACTATGCGCTTAGGAAGGCGTTTGGTGAAGGCTTTCATGAGTATGACTTACCCAATAGTCAGGTTGTTACGAGTGAGGATTTAGCGGCCTATATTGAAGAAAATCCAAATGTGAAGGCGATTTCGGGTCATCATATTTGTTTGCCGACGCCACAGGGGGAAGATTATCAGACAATTTCTTCGGTTATCATTCGGCACCCATTAGCTCGGATTCGTTCGATTTATGAATTTGAGCGGAAGCAGAAGGCAGAAACTGATGGGGCTCTGATGGCTAAGAAGCTGAACTTTATGAGATTTTGTAGTCTTGGCGGTTAGATAACTCGCCTCATGTCTTTTGCAACTATCAGACTCTGTACTGTTCAAGAAGTGAACATTTGCCTACGCATTATACTTTGACATTAGGGGACTTAGATACAGCAATTGAAAACATAATGAATTGCTGTGCTGTAGGAACAGTGAAGCAGTATAAAAAGTTTTTGGTGATGGCTCAGTTTGAAGCCCATAAATATTTTTCAGACATCATATTTTACAACTCGCACTTAAATGTGACTTCAGGGTCGAAATCGAACGACAGGAAAGACCCTAAGGAAATACTCATTGAAGAAATAGGAGAAGGCTTGACGGAGCAAATAGAAGCCAATAATTTGCTGGATCAAAAGCTTTTTGATATTGCAAACGAGCAAATAGAAAATGGTTTTCTAAGCAATCTTTGGATAAAGCAAAGTATTTTGAGAGCGCTGGAAATTTACTTTTAGAAAAAAAAGACTGGAAGAACGCAAAGTCAATGTTCCAAAATGCCTTGCTTCTTGAAGAAAGTTGCTGGTTTAAACCATATTACGGGTTAGCAGAATCCCTTGAAAAATTGGGAGATATTGATGAAGCTATTGCTAATTATAGAAAGTCAATCGAAATAAAACCCGATTTTGCTTGGAATTATTACAGATTGAGTAGCATATTTAGCCATCAGGACGCGCTTGATGATGCGTTAAGTAATATTGAGAGAGCAATTGAACTTCATCCCTATGAAAAAAGCTTCTCTCTATACCTGGCATTAGGAGATATCCTTTTGAGGAAAGGAAAACTAGAAGCTGCTGAGTCAGCTTACTTAGAAGCAGAAAACATCTACCCAGATTCGTTACAGAGCAAGGGTAGACTGAGTTGTCTATATGCTAAATTGAATGATAGAGAAAGGCAAGAATTGTATTTGCAGCAGGCGATAGATAAAGCTTCAGATCAATGTCAAGCATACATTTTATTAGGTGATGCATTTTGGCGAGGAGGGTTAGCTGAAAAATCTATCGAGTTTTATCAGAAAGGTGTAGCGCTTGATGTTGATAACTCATTAAATGCGAAGAAAAGATTAGAGCAAGCAAAGGACAAGTCATTAAT
>JAAUQQ010000446.1 GCA_012032745.1 Synechococcales cyanobacterium RM1_1_8 | reverse complement strand
CAAACCCAGCTCGCCATCCAAATCCAGCTCAAATATTTCTGAGCGTCCCCAGCGAGGTTACCAGAACAGTTGCCAGAACAGTTGCCAGAACAGTTGCCAGAACAGTCGCCAGAACGGCTGCCGAAACTGTCGCTTGGGCTACCGTCACTTGGGCTATTCTTAGGAGTAGCGTTTGGCTTAGACAACATGGCGGCGGTATTTGATGCACTGGTCATTGGCGTGGGGCCAGCGGGCTTGATTCTGACCGCAGAACTGTGCGATCGCGGTCTCCAGGTGGCCAACCTGGCCCCCAACTCGGCCAGCGCGCCCTGGCCCAACACCTACGGCGTTTGGGTGGATGAGCTGGAGGCCCTGGGGTTGACGGAGTTGCTGGGCCATCACTGGAAAAACAGCGTTTCGTATTTTGGTCCCAGCCCGACGCGGCACCCGCGAGACTACGGCCTGTTTGACAAAGAAAAATTCCAGCAATACCTGCTCCAGCGCTGCCAGACGGTCACCTGGATTCTGGGCAAGGCTGGGGCGATTTGCCATGGCGATCGCTACTCAACCATCACCCCAACCAATACACAAGCCGATTGCCGCGACGTCCCAGCCAGCCCTGTGCAAGCCCGTATCGTGATCGATGCCAGCGGCCATTTCCCTGCCCTCTCCAAGCGCCCCGCCAAGGCCAACGTGGCCTACCAAGCCGCCTATGGCATCGTTGGTCGGTTCTCCCAGCCCCCGGTGGAGCCGGGCCAGTTTGTGTTGATGGACTTCCGGGCCGACCATCTGAGCGCGGCAGAGCGCCAGCAGCCCCCAACGTTTTCCTATGAAATGGACCTGGGCGATGGCATCCACTTTGTGGAAGAAACCTCCCTCGCCTTGGCCCCAGCCATGGGGTTTGACCAGCTCCAAGGGCGCATGGAAAAACGACTGGCGGCGCGGGGAATCGAAATCCTCGAAGCCCAGCACATTGAACGCTGCCTGTTCCCGATGAATCTGCCCCTGCCCGATCGCAGCCAGTCCCTGGTGGCCTTTGGCGGTGCTTCTAGCATGGTCCACCCTGCCTCTGGCTATATGGTGGGGGCGATGCTGCGGCGGGGGCCGGAGCTGGGGGCGGCGATCGCTCGGGCTCTCCAGGATCCCAAAGCTTCTCCCCAGGCGATCGCCCGCCAGGGTTGGGAGGCACTGTGGAGCCGCGATCGCCTGCGCAAGCACTACCTCTATCTCTTCGGCCTCAATGCCCTCATGGGGTTTGAAGCAGCCAGGCTCAACAATCATTTTTCGACCTTCTTTAACCTGCCCCAATCCCACTGGTCCGGCTTCCTGGCCGATACGCTCACCAGCCAAGAACTGGTGGGGGCCATGGTCCAAATGTTTGGCCAAGCCCCCAATGATGTCCGCTGGGGGCTGATGCGATCGGTGGGCGGCCATGGAGACCTGCTGTGGCAGGCCGTCGCAGCTTAGGCCAGATTTCCCGCATCAGATTCCCCGCGCCCCCTAGCGGTAAACCAAATAGCAGATCTTTGCCCAGGCCTGTTCAACTTAGTAGACTGCGGCCTAAGTTTGGCTACCCTTACCCTAAATCCCTCTCCCTCCCTGGGCTACGCTGCACTAACAGAGCTCGACTAGGCCACCAGCTTGGCCCAGGTTGCAGGACCAACCACACCATCGGCCTCCAAGCCAAATCGTCGCTGGGCAGCGATCACGGCACGCTGGGTGATCGGGCCAAAGTCGCCATCGGCCAAGCCCTGGAGCAAGCCCAGCTTTTGCAATAGCTGCTGCAATTCCACCACGCCATCACCGCGATCGCCCAATCGCAACAGCGGTCGCTGCTTCGGAGCCATCAACGCTGCCCAAGTCGCAGGTCCGGCAACGCCATCGGCAGCCAAGCCCCGCGATCGCTGGAGCGCCACCACCGCTCGCTCCGTGCCGGGGCCAAAGTCGCCATCGGCGGGGCCGCTCAGCACCCCCGCTTGCAGCAGCAGCTTTTGTAAGGCGACGACGCTGTCGCCGCGATCGCCCCGGCGCAGGGTCGGACGCGACACTGGCGCTGGTTCTGCTACCTGCACCGGCAGGGCTGCCACACTGGCCTTGGGAAACAGCAATGGGCTTTCGATCAGATGGGTCTGCACCGGATTGGCCGCCACCTGCTGCCGCCGCTCCAGCAGCTTGCGATAGAGGCGGGCCAGCTCCTCAGGCCGGACTTTGGCATCGCCCAAGCGCCGCTTCTCCTGCTGCACATAGCGATCCACCCTGGCCTGTAAAAACTGCACCGGGTCGCGACTTTGTAAGGCGGCGAGGAACTGACCTTCGGGGGAAGTCGAGGTCGGGCTGAGCCGCTTCAAGTTGGCGATGGTTTGGGCCGTTAGGTCACCATTCGGGCCGGTTTTGAACTGGGTCGGCAAAATATTGGCGGCGCTCCAGAGGCGTTCGCGATCGCTCGAAAACACCGGATTTTCCAGGTCCACCGCCATCACCGCTGCCACAAAGCTTCTCGGCAGGATTTCCTGTTCTATCAGTTGGCGGATGTAGGTATTGTCAATCGCGCTGGCCTCCGGCGTCAGCCAGGCGAACTGGCTATCCCCCGGAAACTGGCCGTTGAGGCTGGTGCTGCCCCGGCGCAGTAGGGTTTGGTATTCGCGATCGCTCATCCGGCCAATGTCAAACAGCTCAAAGGCCGCGACATTCAAATCCCGCGCCAGCAGCGTGTCATTGAGGAAAAACGAGAGGGGAATGTCCAGGGAGGAAAAGCCCGAGCCAGCCCCGGCGGGGCCAAAGGGATGGTTAGGGGAATTGGCAAAGCTACTCATCAAATTGAACTCAGTGCTGACGAACAGCGGCTTGAGCAAGCGCTTCACATCCGTCACCGTTCTGCCACCATTTGCCCCCGTCCCAGGATTGGCCCTAGCTAAGGCCGCAATCAGTCGCTGGTTCAGCCGAGCATTGGCACTCTCCACCGCAAACTCCAGCTCCTGGGCTCCCCGCAGATCCCGCAGCGGGCTGTTGGCGGCCTTGGCCACGGGCCAGGCGTTCCGGCTGCTGCCCCGCAAATAGGCTGCATCAAAATCGCTGGAATGCCAGTTGATCCAGGGTGCTTTAAATTCCTTCATCACCATGCCGCCATTGATATGGCAAGCCATGCAGGTGTTCGCCCGCGCCGTCGTAGAAAGCAAGTCTGCATCGCGGGAATCGCCCCGAAACTTCCAACTGGGCTGGGCTTCGCCGCTGCTGCGGTCCAGTTTGTAATAGTTGAACTTCCCAGCGCCATCATCCCAAGCCATCGCTTCGATTTCTGTGATGCTGGGAAAGGCTTCAGCATTAAAAAATACCGACAGGGCGACATTTTCCCGCAGTTCCTCTCCCTGGGTCTGGCCTTCAAAGGTCAGCACCGCCCGACGGCTGGCGGGGCTGTTCCCCAGGCGGGGCGCAGGATCGGCAATGCGCTCATCGACGACGAAAACGTTTTGCTGGGCTGGCTGGAGCTGTTGAGTGATGCCCGCCAAGCTGGTGGCCTTGGAAAGGTTGGCACGGTCTTTCAGCAGCAGGTTGAATAGTGGATCCTTGAGGCCAGCCAGCTCCTGGGCGCTCATGGCTTCCGGCTGGCTGCGATCCGTGGCTTGCTTGCGCAGGGGCGGCGACGGCGGCGGGCCGGGCT
>JAAUQQ010000445.1 GCA_012032745.1 Synechococcales cyanobacterium RM1_1_8 | reverse complement strand
CCTGGACCTAGGCCAGCCAATGAGCTTGGAGCAATCCTGGGAGCAGCTCCAGCAGGGGGCCGCGATCGCCCTAGCCGCCCTCCAGCCCAGCACCGCTGTCGGTTCGGGCTGGGGGAGCGATGCCCAACCGCTCCCGGCCAGCCCGCCGACCACCGTCCCCCTCCCAACTCAATTACTACGAGACTTGCCCCAGCAATTGCTGAGCATCGAGCTGCCGCTTCCAGCCCAGTTCAGCGGTCAATCTTCTGGGGCAGGACTAGAGACAAATTTAGAAATAAAGATATACTTAAAAATATTTCCCCTCCTCCCCAACTGGTCACCAGCCAACCACTGGCCAGCGCCGAGGGCCATCCTGGCAGCAGCCGAGCGTTGCTTCACCCAAAGCCCCCAACAACTGTTACTCAGTCTGGAGCAGTGGCGACACCACCATGGCCAAATGCGCCTTACCCCAAAACCGCTTACCCCAACGCGGCCAGGCTTCGACAACGCTTCCCCATCCGCCAGCGCCGCCGCTCCGATCGCCGAGGACTTCTGCCTTGGCAGCCAACTCATTGGCCTCCGGTTTGGCACAACCTACGGGGCAGCCGCCTTTCCCCTACTGCTCAAGCAACAACTCGGCCCGATCTATCCACTGCTGCTCCACCTGGGCGATCGCCTCCACAGCACCTGGGCGGGGCAAGCAGATCCCGAAGGGGTCGGTGTATCCTAAAGGGGACGACCTTGGGGGCTTACCGCCAAACACCCCCCAATCCCCTTGCCCCAGAACTGCCCCCCGGCGCTCAGCACCTCCCTTGGCCCCTCCCGCGCAGCCTAGCCCCCTCCTTTTAGTCAGCCATGAAAACGCTCAAAGCGCTGGCCCAACAACTGGAACACCTGCTGTATCGAGGTAGCTCAACGTCGCAACCCGCTTCTCCCCAATCCGGCATCTCCCCCCAAAAGCAGCAGGCCAGCCCCCATGGCCCCGGCAGCGGCACGCCCCTTTCCAAAAACCATCTCTCCAATAACAGCGAGGGCCATCCTGTCCCTGCAAACCCAGGGGAAGGGCATCGACGCCGCGCCCAATCGGCCACCCTCTTCATCGTGGCTGTGGTCGGCCTCACCGGCGTGACTGGCCAACGGTTCTACGATCAGCCCACGTTTAATGTGGGCACCATTGCTCCCAAGACCCTCTACGCCCCTCGGGACGCCACCGTTCTGGATGAACGGCTCACCGAAGAACGCCGCCAACAGGCAATCAATGCAGAAAATCCAGTCTTGCGGGTCGATGCCACCCGAAACCTCGCCCAGTACAACGAGCTAGATCGGATCCTAAGCCACGGCGATGAGCTGCGCCAAAAACTCGGGCCTTTTCCCACCCTAGACAAGGGCATCGTCTCCACCGATGTTCAGCGCCACCTACGCCAAATCTCAAGCAACGAGTGGATCAGCCTCCGTCGTATCGTCCAAGCCCAGCTCCAACCCCGCCCCGTTGCCGCCCCGCTCGATCTTCAGCCAGCCCTGGGCATCAGCTCCAGTCTCAATACCAAAGCGCTCCAACAGCTCCGTGCCATTGGCGATCGCGCGGGCATCGCAGAGCTTGAGCTTCTCCTGCGGCGTATCGATGAAATGCGATACCACCATGGACAGGCCAAGCGCCTCCTGGCAGATCCCGATCTAACTAAACTCAACGCAGCCTACAGCGTCGAGCTATTTGAACTCTCCAGACCCGAATGGGATGAAGTCAAGCCAGCGGCAAAGCTTGCCCTCACGCGCATCCTGGCCCAGGGAATCCCCCTAGGCCTCTCCCCGGAGAGCATCCAGCAAACCATCACCCTCCACACCCGCCTAGTCCTAGAAAATCCTGCCTCCCAAGCAGTGGCCACCCAGCTTTTGCAGCAGGTGCTAGAACCCAACTTGGTTCAAGATGAAGCTGAGACCAAACGTCAGGCCGAACGCGCCGCCCAGCTCATCGAACCCGCCATGGCCAGCATTCGCAAGGGCGAAGCCATTGTCGAAGCCAATGAAGAAATCACCCCCAACCAACTCGTTCTTTTAGATGAGTTTGGCCTGAGTGAACGCGGCCCCAATTGGATTAGTTGGCTCGGCTTTGGCGGCATTATTGGGATTGAAATTTTAATTTTCAAGCTGATTCAAGGCCGCTTCGGTCCACGCTTGCGACGTCGCGATTGGATTGTGGTCGGCATTCTCGCCGCCTCTACCCCCCTCTTGGTGATTGTCCCCATCCAGCCCACGAGCCTACCCGCCGTCGGGTTACTCATCGGCAGCTTCTACGGTTCAACCCTAGGCGTTGCAGCAGTCGTTCTGCTAGCAGTCGCCCTTCCGATCGGACTAACGATCAAAACCCAAATCCTTCTCGCCAGCGCCGCCGCAGGCATTGTGGGAGCTTTGATCGCCGGGCGGCTGCGCTCCCGCGAGGAACTGGCCCTTCTGGGCCTCGGCGTCGGCTTCACCCAAGGCCTCGTCCATCTCATTGTCTCCCTCATTCTCACCGGCACGACGGGGACAGTCTGGCTCATCTTCCTACGCAGCGCCTTTTTTGCAGCCCTGCGCGGCATTGCCTGGAGCATCGTGGCCCTTGGCGTCAGCCCCTACCTAGAACGGCTATTTGATCTGATCACTCCCATCCGCATGGCGGAGCTATCCAACCCCAACCGCCCCCTGCTCCAGCGCCTCGCCGCCGAAACCCCAGGCACGTTCCAACATACGCTTTTCGTCTCTACTCTAGCGGAAGCTGCGGCCCGCTCCCTCGGCTGCAATGTCGAACTCGTGCGAGCGGGCACGCTCTACCATGACATTGGCAAAATGCATGACCCCCAAGGATTTATCGAAAATCAAATGGGGGCAACCAACAAACATGACCTGCTCAATGACCCGTGGAAAAGTGCGGCAATCATCAAGAAGCATGTAACTGAGGGAGAAATTATGGCCCGTCGCTGTCGCTTGCCCCGTGCTCTGCGATCGTTCATCCCAGAACACCAGGGAACCATGCGCATCAGCTACTTTTACCAACAAGCTCAAAAACTAGCAGCAGAACACCCCGATCTCTACCAGATCAATGAAGCAGACTTTCGCTACGATGCCCATTCCTCAATCTAAGGAAACTGGCATTGTCATGTTGGCAGATTCCTGCGAGGCGGCACTGCGATCGCTCAAGGAAGCAACCAGCGAAGAAGCTCTGAACATGGTCAAAAAAATTATCCGTGCCCGCTGGAAAGACGAGCAGCTCCGCGACTCAGGTCTAACCAAACCTGAGCTAGAAACCATTGCCAACGTATTCGTACAAATTTGGCAACAATTCCACCACAAGCGAATTCCCTATCCAGCAAGTCCCTCCGCACCTACACCATTCTTGCCATCCCAACCAATAGGGGGCTAAACCTTCTTACTCAGCCTTCCTAAAGGGTCAAGACAAAGTCAATAACGGCTGCAAGGACAGACTCAAACCATGTCTTATGAAGGGTTACAACCTGCAAGCCACATTCAGACTCCAGGAATAGGAGTCTCACAAACCCAAAAAGAGCTGTTTGGTCACTTGACCAAGCAGCTCTTTTCTAAACTAAGACCTGGCATCGAGCTAGTTTAACGAGCAGCGACCCGCTCACTATCTTCGCCGCAGATGCGTTTCACAACCGAGTTCGAGAT
>JAAUQQ010000444.1 GCA_012032745.1 Synechococcales cyanobacterium RM1_1_8 | reverse complement strand
AGCTGGTGAACAGTGCAGACGAAGTAAAACGGGAAATCAAAAGCAATCTGGGGTTGGTCATTACCTGGATGTAAAAAAAATCGCCTGCGGATGGGAGCTGTCGGGGGTAGCGCTTGCCGTGTTACCTGGATAAGACCAGATGAAGTAGGAAAGCTTCTTTGCGGCACCCATTTGATTGTGGTGCGAGAGTAAAGAAGCCCGCGCTCTATCTGAAAGATGAGCGTCGGGAGTATGTCACTTTGGGATAAAGTGAGAATGCTTGAAGCTGATTGGACGGTGCGATATTGATGTTTCGTCGCAATTTTTTAGGAAGCCTCGGCTGGGCGATCGCCCGCTCTTCCAGCTCTCTCGACGAGGCCGCCGGGAAGCCACCAGCGTCACGAAAACTTTCCTTTGCGAAGTGGCGATCGCCGGACTCCCTTACCACGATGCCAGCGAGCCGGAAGCGCTTGATGACTTTGAGCTGGGGGATGAACTGGTCTTGGAGCGCGAGCCTGAGAATGAGCATGATGCGGCGGCGATCGCGATCCAAACCCCCGAGGGACACATGCTGGGCTATGTTCCCAAGGACGACAATGCCATTCCTGCGACGTTGCTGGATCAGGGCATTATGCTGACGGCAGAAGTCAGCGCTCTCAATCCAGACTTGCCCAATTGGGGGCGGATGATGGTTAAGATCTATCAGGTGTTACCAGCAGGCCGTTAGCGATCGGCGGTGGCGATGGGTCTATGAATCTCGCGAACGTGGGCGGTGTGTTGGTTGTTCGACTGGTTTAGCCAGTTGAGCGAGTCACAATATTAAGTACTTTGCCAGAGGCTTCATTCCATGGCGCGAGCTTCTATTTTGCAGTCGGATGAGTCTTATTCCTTCAGTCGCTATTTTGAGCTTCCCTATGCGATTGATGATGTGCTGGCGGAGTTTGATTGCTCGGTGGAGCGGGGGACGGTGGCTCTGCCCCAAGCGGAGCATTTGGAGGACTTGCAGTTGCTGCTGTGGGAGCTGGAGCGAAACCGGCAGCGGATCGAATTGATTAATGAGGCGACGCGGCGAGAGGCGCTGATCGGGCCAGTGTTGTTTGAAGCCTGTGCGAGGGCGGAGCAGCGGTTGAATATTGAGTACGCGATCGCCGTTGATGACCGCCTCAAGGGAACGCTGGACTACTACGTCAATTCGCCTCAGAATTTGCTGGTGATTGAGGCCAAGCAATCTGATTTAGTAAAGGGGTTTACGCAGTTGGGCGTGGAGTTGATTGCGCTGGACCAGTGGACTCGATCTGAAGCGCCGCTGCTGTATGGGGCGGTGACGACTGGGGAAGATTGGCGGTTTGGGGTGTTTCACCGGGCGGAGCGGCGGCTGTGTCAGGATCAGCGGCGCTTTCGGGTGCCGGAGGAGTTGGCGGAGCTGATGGCGATTTTGGTGGGGATTTTGCAGGGGTAACCTGAATCATGGGCGGGCTGATGGCGGTACATTCGAGCTATTTGTAAGGACAACGCCGATTTGCTTTAGCTGGTCTATGCTGGAGATATAGGCTAATCCATTGAGGCTTGTACATGACTTTAGCGGAGATTTTACCCACGCTTAGGCAGCTGCCAGAGTCAGAAAAGCGAGAGCTGGTCAGGCTTCTAGCAGATGAGCTCTGTAGTGGCATGAATATTTCGCCGTTTGAGCCGTTCAAGACTTACTTTTTGCCTACTCCTTACAATGCTTTTGGAGCAGGGGCCATGTTGATGCAGGCCAGGTGATACGACCCCACGCTGAACAAAAGTAGATAAATTTGTCCTCATCATGACTGAGCTTTTAGAGCAGACGATTGAGCATCTGAAGCGTTTGGATGCTGAGAAGCAGGATGCGATCGCAACCCTGATTATGGAGGAGCTGGAGGATGAAGCAAAATGGGATGCTGCGTTTTCCAGTTCTCAGGGCCTGCTGGCGGATTTAGCGGCTGAAGCAATGACTGAATACAACGCCGGTCAGACTCAAGTCCTGAATCCTGAAATATTGTGAAATCTAGGACGACGAAGCAATTTCGTAAAACATTTGCGAATCTACCCGGCCCTGTTCAAGAGCAAGCGCGTCAAGCGTACCGTCAATTTCAGCGCCGTGATTTACGCAGTTTTTGAGATCTACGTCAACCGTCACTGCCCGGTCAACGCATCTGGTTTAGGCAGGCGGCAGTGGCACGGCCAGACCGGCATAGATTTGCTCAAAGTTGAGGGTTAGGGTGAGGCTGCGGAGTTGAATTGTGTCTCCAGGTTTGTAAGCTCTAAACTCCCAGGTGTTTGACGGCGATCGCCAAAAAATCTCCACAGACTGAACTTCCGACCCCACCAAAACATATTCTTGAAGGCTCGTCAGCCGCCGATAGAGCGCGAACTTTCCACCGCGATCATAGGCTTCGGTACTGGCAGAAAGCACTTCGATAATCAGCGTTGGAAACTGAATGAACTGCTCCGCAGTCAAGTCCCGCTTATCGCAGGTCACGCTCACATCTGGATAGGTAAATGGCCCTTGCTTAGAAATACCCACTTTGCAATCTGAATTCAGCGTGATGCAGCCCGATGAAAGCTGAGCCTTGAGCAATGTGCTGAGATTGAGACCAATTCGCCCATGGGCAATGGTTCCACCCGCCATTGCCACCACCTGGCCACCAAAATATTCGTAGCGTGATTCCTGCTGCGCCTCCCAGTTGAAATAATCCTGGGGACTCATTGGCGAAACTTCACGAGCTGCAACCATAGTGAAACATTCTCTTTCAACAGCGGCGATCGCCCACCCAAGCTTGTCACAATAGGAAAGCTCTGTGACTCAGCATCTATGCAAAGCCTAGCCCAGGTCGGCGGCGTTTTCCTCATTTTCGTTTTAACACCGTTACTCGGCGCACTGCCGCTGACGCGCTGGCTGGTGCAGGCCCTGACGGGCAAGCGCTTGGAGCAGCTTGGCACGGGCAATGTCGGCGTATCGGCGGCGTTCTACCACGGTGGGCCGAAGGTGGGTGTGCCTGCGGTTTTGATTGAGGCGGGCAAGGGCGTTGCGGCGGTGTTGCTGGCGCGGGCGTTTTTTCCGCTCAGTTCTGCCGGGGGCTCGGAGTGGGAGCTGATTGCCCTGATTGGTTTGGTAATGGGCCGCTTTTGGGCCGGGCAGGGCGCGGGCATGACCAATGCGGTCTGGGGCGTGATGGCCCATGACTGGGTGGCGGCGGCGCTGGTGTTTGTGCTCAGCGGGATTAGCTTTACGATTTTTCGTCAGCAGAAGCAGGGGCGGACGGTGAGCCTGGTGCTGATGGCGCTGATCCTCTGGCTGCGCCAGCCGGGGGATGAGGCCCATGGCTTGGCGGCGGTGGGGTTGGCGGGGTTGCTCTATTGGATTACGAAACAGATGCCGGATGATTTGGATTTGCCGCAGCAAAAGGCTCAGAAAGGATCAAGCAAGATGTTCAAGCTGTTTCGCGGCGATCGCGCCCTGATCCCCCTCACCAAACCCCTCGACCCCAGCAAGGTCGGCAATAAAGCAGCCTCCCTCGCGACACTAAAATCCCAGGGCTACCCCGTGCCCGCCGGTTGGGTGTTGCCGCCGGGGGATGATCCCCGTGGATTTGGTCAATCAGGTACAGCCCGATGCTGAGCATCCTTACGTGGTGCGCTCCTCGGC
>JAAUQQ010000039.1 GCA_012032745.1 Synechococcales cyanobacterium RM1_1_8 | reverse complement strand
CAATTGATGATTGGGGCGGGGACATGACTTCATCCCCCCACTAACCTACCCATCTGCCCCATCTCTCCCCCAGGGGTGGCCACCCCCAGTCAACAACTGGGTTGGCCCGCGCGGGGGGCAACTCCTCCCCCAGGCATCAGTCCCACTGCCCCTTAACGCTGCCTACGGCTTCGCTCCTATATTAATTGTCATCACCGCCCCACCGCTTGGCTTTCCCAGCCAGGCGAGCCAGGCATCCTGATATGATCACGACTTGACACCCATGCCAAGGCGTAGGTCATCTCAGCTCACTTAATTTATTTAACTGTGGTTGACTGCGCCAGCATGAAGACTCTAACCGAGCAAACTAATCGAATGACCCAAGCGATTCCAGCCGCCTATGGCTCGTGGAAATCGCCGATTACGGCGGATCTGATTGTGGCCAACACCATTAGTCTGATTGGGACGGCGATCGAAGGCGAAGATACCTACTGGTTGGAGATGCGCCCAGCGGAGGAAGGCCGCAGCGTCTTGGTGCGGCAGACCCCCGATGGCATCAGCACCGAGGTCAATGCCCAACCCTACAGCGTCCGCAATGGCGTCCATGAATATGGCGGCGGCTCCTTTGTGGTGGATGGGGGCCGGGTGGTGTTTTCCAACAGCGCGGATCAGCGGCTCTATTGTCAGCGCTTGGATGCCGCAGCCCTGGGCCAGGCCCCTCGTCCCCTCACCCCAGCGCCGATCGCCAACGGCCTGGCCCTGCGCTATGCCGATGGCACGATTGATCGAAAGGGCGATGCCAGGGGCGATCGCTGGATCGGCATCCGGGAAGCCCACCTGGGCGAGGCGGAACCCACCAATACGATTGTGGCGGTGGCGCTGAATGGCCCAGAGAATGGCCCAGAGAATGGCCCAGAGAATGATCCAGAAGACCCAGGTCAAATCCTGGTCCAGGGCAGCGATTTCTACGCCGCCCCCCGCATCAGCCCCGACGGTCGCCAACTGGCTTGGATCTGCTGGAGCCACCCCCACATGCCCTGGGACAGCACGGAGCTATGGGTGGCAAGTTTTCAGGCCGATGGCAGCCTAGGAGAAGCCACGCTGGTGGCCGGTGGTCCCCAGGAATCGATTGTTCAGCCCACTTGGTCCCCCGATGGTCGGCTGTATTTTGTCAGCGATCGCACCGATTGGTGGAATATCTACCGC
The DNA here is from genome assembly GCA_012032745.1 of Synechococcales cyanobacterium RM1_1_8. Taxonomy (GTDB): domain Bacteria; phylum Cyanobacteriota; class Cyanobacteriia; order PCC-9006; family JAAUQQ01; genus JAAUQQ01. Next base: position 18,718 of record JAAUQQ010000039.1, on the reverse strand, counting down.
TGGGATGGCCAAACCATCGAAGCGGTCTGCCCGATGCAAGCGGAGTTTGGCCAGCCCCAGTGGGTCTTCTGCATGGATAGCTTCGCCTTTGCCGATGCCCAGCGCCTGGTTTGCACCTACAGCCGCAATGGCCTGTGGTATTTGGGCATCTTGGACACCGAGACCGGCGAGCTGGAAACCCTCAAGAGCCCCTACACCGAGATCAGCGATGTCCAGGCTCGCGGCGATCGCGCCATCTTCATTGCAGGCTCCGCAACCAGCCCCACCGCCGTGGTCCAGCTCAATCTCCAGAGCCGCAAGCTGACGGTGTTGCGCTCCTCCAGCACCCTAGAAATCGACCCCGACTACCTCTCCGAGCCAGAACTGATCACCTTCCCCACCCGCAGCGGCGCAGGGGAAACAGAAGTGGCCCATGGGATTTACTACGCCCCCAAAAACCCCGATCACAGTGGCACACCGGGCGAGCGTCCTCCGCTGCTGGTCAAGAGCCACGGCGGCCCCACCGCAGCGGCGCGCAGCTGCCTCAACCTGGGCATTCAGTTTTGGACCAGTCGCGGCTTTGCGGTGCTGGATGTCAACTATCGCGGCAGCACGGGCTATGGTCGCCCCTACCGCGAACGGCTCAAGGGCCAGTGGGGGGTGGTGGATGTGGATGACTGTGTGGCCGGAGCCCAGTATTTGACCGAGCGGGGGGCGGTAGATGGCGATCGCCTGACGATTGATGGTGGCAGCGCGGGCGGCTACACCACGCTCTGTGCCCTGATTTTCCACAACGTCTTTAAAGCTGGGGCCAGCCGCTATGGCGTCAGCGACCTCACCGCCCTGGCCGAAGACACCCACAAGTTTGAATCCCGCTACTTGGATAGCCTCATCGGGCCTTATCCGGCCAGCAAGGCTTTGTATGAGCAGCGATCGCCCATCCACCACGCCGACCACCTCTCCTGTCCGGTGATTTTCTTCCAGGGCCTCGAAGACCGCGTCGTGCCGCCCAACCAAACCGAATCAATGGTGGCGGTCTTGCGCTCAAAGGGCTTACCCGTGGCCTATGTGCCCTTTGAGGGGGAGCAACATGGCTTCCGCAAGGCAGAGAACATCAAGCGCACCCTCGAAGGCGAGCTGTTTTTCTATGCCCAGGTGTTTGGCTTCGAGCTGGCCGATGGGATCGAACCGCTGGAGATTGCGAACTTGACCTGAGGGCTCGGGCACATCCAGCGCAGTCGGATCGTCAGGGTTCGGCCCGCCAGGGAGCGCGATCGCCGATTCAATCAGCCTGGAAATGTGGCCACAAAAAAGCTGAGCCATGTACCCGCATGGCTCAGCCTCTGAGTTTTAATACTGGATGAACCCAATCATCTAGTCGTCCAGGCCAAAAGCTACAGCAAGACTCCCACCTCTTTGTAGCTTTCCCTTGTGCAAAGGAACACCTGGTCTTCTAATCCTCCATGAGACATGACTCGGGACGTGCATGACCCTAGCAATGTCAACCAGCGAGGAAGCTTTCGTGAACCTGGGTACAGTATGCGAAAAAAAAATTGCAATGCAAAGTAGGGTCAGACCCTTTTTGATCAGATTTTAGTCAGTCCAGCCTAAGGGGGATTAGGCCCTGAGCCCAGACCTCTTGATTTGTCTACGCTCCCAGGGAACGTTCCGGACAAATACCTAGGCCGCAATTGTCAGGGTTTCTTGATCTTTGGGAATCAGGAGTTCCGTGGCGAGGCCCCGCGTTTGCAGGCGGCGGCGAAACTCCTCGGCATCGCCCTGGGTTTGGAGCAGCTTGTCAAGGATGCCGCTGTAGGCGATCGCGCCCCCGGCAGCGGTCGGCAGAATATAGCGAGCCTGGACGGTTTCCAGCAGTTGGGCCGTGCGATCGCCCCCGCGCACAATCGCCCCCACCAGGGGCAGGCCCAAATCGACAATGGGCGTGATCACCACATCAATGGGGCTATATTGCGCCAGAACCGGATCGCCATAGCCGTGGGGTTCGTAATAGAGCGTTTTGCCGCTAGCCTGGCCTTGGATCACATAGCCATTCTCCACCTGGGGCACGGGGGCTCCCTTGGTGGCGCGGATCTGAAGCTGGCCGCCCAGGCCATTCGGGCTCTCCAGTTCGTAGGTTTCGCCGGGCTTGAGGGGGGAAATGTTGAGAAAGCCGAGCTGCTGGGCGATCGCCGCTGCGCTGACCGAGGCCACCACGGGGATCTGCTTGGACAGTTTGGCCAAGGTGGGACGGTGGGTATGGTCCTCTAGCCCCTGGGACAGCAGGATCAAATCGATGTTGTCGGGAATCGTGATGGGATGGCGGTGGCTGCCTTCAAACAGCCAGGCTTGGCCCCCGAAGGTGAGGGTTTCAACCAGCCAGGGATCAATCAAAATGCGGAGCGATTCGAATTCGAGGAGCCAACTGTTGGCTCCGTAGTAGGTGAGCTGCATGGGAATGAAAAAGAGGGCGGGTAGAGCGGATCAGGCGAGGCCCAATTCGCGCTTGAGTAGCGAAATGGAATCGGTGCTAATGAAGTTTTCACAGCGGACGATTTGGGGGCGACGGATCAGATCGTCCTGGACGCGCTGGATCGCCTGGTTGACGGTGTTGGCACTGGCATGGTCGCAGATGATCACGGAGGCGCTGCGGGCGATCGCATTCAGCCGCGAGGGATCATTGGTTTGGGTACTCATCAGGGCCAGTTTTTCCCCCATGAGGCTGCGGATAAACACATCGGCCCCCCGCAGCAGCCCGGCGCTGAGGCTGACGATGCCCACACAGGTGCCGGGCTTGAGCTGGCTGAGGATCTGGATTTCATTGCTGTAGTCGTAGACATCGACGGGGATCACCCGCACAGACTTGGGTGCCGCGATGTCCTCGGCGGCGCTGATGAAATAGCGACTCGTGACCACGGTGGCGGAGCGGGTCTGGTTGAGAATGTTGCCCAGTTCTTCAAGGGGCACGAGCTGGACCGGAATTTTGAGGGCCTGTTCCAGCTCCCGCACCATCAGCTCGCCAGCACCGATGTCGTTGCTGGGCACCGTGACCAACACCTGGGCGCTACAGCGCAGCCGCCAATCGATTTCCGCCAGGAACATGTCTCGGGCTTCGGCGAGGGAGCAGCCCTGCTTCACGAGGTCATCGAGGATCTGGCGGATGGCTTTGTAGGTGTCGGGGTGGCGCTTGAGTAGGGTGACCGAGCCAGTGGCATCGGCATCATCGCTCTTGCGCACATAGATACCCGAGCCCGCCTGGGCATCGACCAAGCCATCGTCTTCGAGCTGGCGATAGACCTTGCTGATGGTGTTGCGGTGGAGCCCGGTTTGCATGGCCAGTTGGCGGGTGCTGGGCAGCTTTTGGCCAGGGGGAAACTTGCGCGAGGCGATCGCAAACATGATCTGGTTATAAAGCTGATTCGAAGCGGGGATCTCGCTTTCGGGCTGAATAAAAAATTTGACCATGAATGGAGACCTGGAAATAGGGCCTGGAGATAGGACCTGGGAAGGATTGGGAGCTGGGACTTGCCCAGCAGACCGGGAATTAGCCCAATTCCAGAACTGGCTCAGTTCTGGAATTTGCCAGTCAAAGCAACAAGGATCAACGTCGGTTATCCCAATTTTAGGGGGCCTCGGGGAATTTTGTCCCTGGGGCGAACAACCTCAAAAACTCAGGTGTGCCGGGCATTCCTGGGCGGATTTAGCTATCTTCATCGAAGATGCAGTCACAATTCTTTTGAAAATCCTTGACGCAGCCGCTTCCCCAGCCTAGATGATGGTGGGGGTTCGTAATTTTTATGCTCGACTTATATGCGCCATCCTGAGTGGCCCCGTGACCTGGAGCAGCGACGAGCAAATGACCGTGGCGATGGGACCGCAGCGCTCAAAACCGGGCGATGGGCTTGGCTGGGCACCTGGCTGGGCACCTGGCTGGGGCTGGGGATGGTGCTCCACGGGGTGGCCCCTGCCCTGGGCCAAGATTTGACGGAGCCCTTTAGTCAGGGGCCTCAGAAAACCGTGGCCAGGGACGGTTTGGTCCAAGCGGAGCTGGATCTGCTGCCCGGCGATGGCCTCTGTGCCGAGACGGCGAAGCTGACGATTCTGCGCCAGGGCCAGGTGCTGTTGGCCCAGCCCTTGGTGCTCAGCTATGGCGATCCCAATCGACCGACCCTGTGCAATCTCAGCGGCCTGGCGGTGCAGGATCTGGATGGCGATCGCGAACCCGAAGTCCTGTTCAACAACTTCTCCGGCGGAGCCCACTGCTGCTTTGAAACCCTGGTCTATGGCTACGATGCCCCAGGCCAGACCTACCGACCCGTGAGGCAATTTTGGGGCAATGGCCTGTTCACCCTAGGGGACTTGGATGCAGGCCAGGCAAATGGAGAGCAAACTCCAGCGACCGGGGCCAGGCCAGGGATTCCAGAATGGCTCAGCCGGGACGATCGCTTTGCCTATGTCTTTGCCTCCTACGCTGCCTCCAGCTATCCGATTCGCATTTGGCGCTATGGCGCGGAGGGCTTTCGAGATGTCACCCGCGACTATCCCCAGCAGATCTATGGCGATGCCTATGGCCATTGGCGGCGCTTTGGTGAGCTGCGCCAGGAGATTCCCCAGGAGCTTCCCCAACCTGGAGCACCGGCCCGGCCCAACCCAGGCGCGGACGATTCAGAATCCCAGATCGCCCTCAGTGCCCTGCGCGCGGTCTTAGCCGCCTACCTAGCAGACAAGTATTTGCTCGGCCAGGAGGTGGATGGCTGGCAGCGGCTGGAGCAGGTTTATGTTTGGGGCGATCGCGCCAGTTTCTTCACCGACCTCCGACAGCACCTCCGGGCCACGGGCTACATCACCGGCAGCTTTACCCAAACGGTGCAGCTTTTCCTGGGAGGAACCTTTGAGTCCCTCTCGGGCCGCCTCCTGCCCGGCGATGTTCACCGCTATGAGCTGCGAGCGCGGGCCGGACAACAGCTCCAGCTCTCCCTCCAAGCCGGGCGGGTGCAGGCGCGGCTGCTGTCCCCCGGCGGACAGGAACTCGCCCGCCTCAGCTCCAACAGCCTTTCTAGCCCCAACAGCCTTTCTAGCCCCAACAGCCTTCCCGACCCCAACAGCCGTCCCAGCCTAGGCCAGGCCCTACCCCAGGATGGGGTCTACGTGCTGGAAGTCACCGCCCCAGCGGAGTCCAGCTACGAACTGTTCATCGAAATTCCCTAGGCACTGGCCGATCAAGCCCAAATTTGGCCCAAATCTCCTAGATTATGGCCGAACCCAAATCGCCCGTGGCAGACTATGCCCCTGGCAATTGCATCTTGATAGCGCAGCCTGCCGAACCCCAGCCTCCCCAACCCCAGCCTCCCCAATCCCAGCACAATCCCTTGTTCAAATTCCTCGGTCTCAATCGCTGGCTTCGTCGCCTGGGAGCCGCCATGTTGCTCGCCGGTCAGGTGCTGTTCCATGTGATGCGGGGCCGAATCAATCGCCGCAATACCCTGGAGCAAATGATGGCTGCTGGGCCTGCCTCGCTCTTGATTACGGTGGTGGCCGCCCTATCCGTGGGGTCGGTGTTCACCATTCAGGTGGCGCGGGAGTTTTTGCGCTTCGGGGCGGGGGCCGTGGTGGGGGGAGTGCTGGTCTTGGCCCTGGTGCGGGAGCTGGCTCCGGTGATTGCGGCGGTGCTGCTGGCGGGGCGCATGGGCTCGGCCTTTGCAGCGGAGATCGGCACGATGCGGGTGACGGAGCAGATCGATGCCCTGTTTGTGCTGCGCACGGACCCGGTGGACTATTTGGTCGTGCCTCGGGTGCTGGCCTGCTGCTTGATGATGCCGATTTTGACGCTGCTGTTCGCCCTGGCGGGGACGGTGGCGGGGCTGGTGGTGGCGACGACGTTTTTTGGCATGAGTCAGGCTATTTTCATCACCTCGGTACGCAATTTTCTCAGCGTTTGGGATTTGATTAGCGCGGTGGTCAAGGCTCTGGTGTTTGGCGGGCTGGTGGCGGTGGTGGGTTCTAGCTGGGGCTTGACCACGACCGGCGGGGCCAAGGGGGTGGGCGAATCGACCACGGCGGCGGTGGTGACGACGCTGCTGCTGATTTTTGTGGTGAATTTCTTTTTGTCGGGCCTGTTGTTCCAAGGCCAGGGGAGCGCCCTGGGCAATCTTTAGGGCGGCTTTGGGTTTATTTAGGGGGTTTATTAGGACTGTCTCCCGAAAGCCCGGTGAGCATCTGGGACCGATAGAATGGGGCTGTGACCCTGGGTCCGTTTTCACCCTACTTCCAGTGCTATTTGTGGTTTTTGAACGCTCCCTTGATCCGGCGCTCGACCCGGCTTTTGAAACTGTGATTGTGCGGCCCAGCTATCGATTGGCGCTGGGCTTGGGGGCGATCGCCTTCTCCCTCGCCTGGCTCAACCGCTGGGTCGGCCTGGGCCTGGGGGTCTTCGCCCTCTTCCTGGCGCTCCAGGCCACAATCTTGCGCCTCCACTTCACCGCCAGCGCCCTGGATCTCTATCGCGGCCAGACCCGGCTGCGCCATTTCCCCTATGCCGACTGGACCCACTGGGAGATTTTTTGGCCTTCCTTACCGATTTTGTTCTACTTCAATGAAGTCAACAATATCCACTTCCTGCCCATGCTGTTCAATGCCCAACAGCTCAGGGACTGTGCCACAGCCCGCTGTCCGCGCCTGCCGGAGCGGAACGCCAGCGCCGTTGGCCCCGCAGCGTCAGCAGCCCCGAGCAGCGAAGGCGAGATCATGGCCCCAGGCAAATCGCCCACGGCAGAGTGAGGGCCGGGCGATCGCTGGGCCATCACTGGGCGAGCCAGCGCCCAAACTGAAGCTGTCGAACTCGGGTTAACCTAGACACAATCTAATGACTCACCTGCCACACCAGCCCGCGCCTGCCCCCCAGACTGCGACCGAGGCCAGGCGAGCGACCAAGCCAGCCCTTTCCCCCGCTGCGGAGTCATTTGCGGAGTCAATTCACGCCAACAGCCATGAACAATTCTGACGACCTGCAACCCGATTCCGTGGAATCTGAACCCCAAGCCGACCCCCAAACTGAACCGGGCCTGTCGGTGGATGGGGCGATCGCAGCCGAGCAGAATGCTGGGTTGGATGGCGCTGGCAGTCCCACCGAGCAAGATGCCGCTGGCGAGGCAGTCACAACAAAAGCCGGGGAAAGCGAAACCAGCGGGGAAGAAACCAGCGGGGAAGCAGCGCTGCGGGTCCAGAAGCAGTCCATCCAAGCAGAACTAGCAGCCCTGAAACAGGAGCGCGATCGCCTCTCCCAGGATCTCGCCAGCCAGCGCCAAGCCCTCCAAACCCTTCTGGATGAAGGCTTGGCCAGCTTCAAGCAGCGCCAGGGAGAACTCCAGCGCAGCATCGACCAGCTCGAACGCCGCCGCGACAGCATCCGCAAGGAGATGCAAGACAACTTTGCCGGCACCTCCCAGGAACTGGCGCTGCGGGTGCAGGGCTTCAAAGACTACCTCGTGGGCAGCCTCCAGGATCTGGCCGCCGCCGCCGACAAGCTGGAGCTGGTGCGCGACAACCGCACGTTCCAGCCCTCGCCCCAGGACTTTCCCCAGTCCCCATCCGCCGCCGAAACTGCCGCCAACGGTGAAAAACAGGCCGTTCCCCTGCCGGGATTTGCCCAGAAAACCGACCTAGAGCAGGAAGCTCAAATTCGGGAATCCCTGGAGCGCTACCGCACCAGCCCCGATTATTACGGCCCTCCCTGGCAGCTACGCCGCACCTTCGAGCCGGTCCATGAAGCCCTGGTTTCCAAGTGGTTTTTCGACCAGGGAGGCCGGGGAGCCCTCAAGAGCCTCGGCAGTCGGCTGCAAAATATTTTGGTGGCTTCGGCTGCCATTTCCGTGCTGAATGAGTTCTATGGCGATCGCTGCTGCATCCTGGTGCTGGCCAACAGCCCCGAACGCCTCGGCGACTGGCGGCGGGGCCTCCAGGAATGCCTCGGCATCTCCCGCCAGGACTTTGGCCCCAACCAGGGCATTGTGCTGTGTGAATCGCCGGAGGTCTTGGCCCAGCGGGCCGAGCGCCTGCTCCAGGCCGGAGACTTGCCCCTGGTGATCCTAGATGAAAGCGAGGTGTTGGTGGATGTGGCTCTGCTGCGTTTCCCTCTCTGGCTGGCCTTTGCGCCGGATCCAGCCAAGCCCCGGCCATCCTACGATGAGCCCTTTGGCCCCGATCGCCAGGATGCCAAGTCCGGGGGGCTATTCGAGGGGCCAGAAAACCTGTTTGAGCGGGCCTTTGGGGGGCTGGGATTGGGGCGCGATCGCGGCGGCTATGGTCGGGACGATTATCGCCGAGACAGCCAGGACGATTATCGCCAAAACGGTTACGGCCAGGAAAGTTACAGTCGAGACGGCTATGGTCGAGATGGCTACAGCCAGGACAACTACAGCCAGGGTAGCTACAGCCGGGACAACTACAGCCGAGATAGCTATCCCCAGGGGAATTACAGCCAGGACGATTACGCCCCAGGCAGCTATGCCCCAGAGAGTTATAGCCCAGAGAGTTATAGCCCAGAGAGTTATAGCCCAGAGAGTTATAGCTCAGAGAGTTATGGCACGGGCTCCAATGCCGATTGGGCCGATGACTCGCCAGGCTATGGGCAGCCAGATTATGGCGATCCCCAGGGCTACGGCTCACAAAGCTACGATCCCCAAAGCTACGATCCCCAAAGCTACGATCGCCCCCAAGACGACTCCCCCAACGCTGGCGGCAGCGGTGACCTGGGAGGCGGCGGCCAGGGAGACGGCCTCAGCTACGGCGCTCGGCGAGAACCCCGGCGCAGCCGCTATGGCCGCGATGGGCAGCGCGAAAGTTTGGGCGAGATCGAGGACAACTGGCTGTAGGCAGGCACAGACATCTGGGCAGATATCTGCCCCAAAGCGGTCATTGAATTAAATTCGCGCTCCTCAATTCTGAGCTTGGGGGATCAAGCGGATGGGGATCAGTCTATTCAGGGACAGTCAGGGGCTAAAATCAACCTCACGGACCCAAACCAATCCCCATACACCCCTCCTCCATTCATCCCCATGCTGACCGCGATCGCCCCCGCCCTTGGTCTAATTCTGGTTGCCTACCTGCTGGGCTCCGTACCGACGGGATATCTCGCCGGTCAGATATTGGGTGGATTTGACATTCGCGATCGCGGCTCCGGCTCCACGGGCACCACCAACGTACTGCGTCTCCTGGGCAAAGGGCCTGCCATCCTGGTACTGGCGGTGGATGTGTTGAAAGGCAGCGCAGCGGTGGCAGTTGCCAGGCTTGGCTGGCTCGCCTGGCTCAACCTGGCCTCGGCCCAGTTTCCCGACCAGGCAGCGCTGCTCAGCAGCGCGACAGCAGCGGGGGCCACGGAATCCCTCATTGCCCTAGCGGCCTTAGCAGCCGTACTGGGCCACAGCGCCCCCGTTTGGCTGGGCTTTCGGGGGGGGAAATCCGTGGCGACGGGCCTGGGCACCCTAGCCGCCATGGCCTGGCCCGTCGCCCTGGGGGCGCTGCTGGGGTTTGGGCTCTGTCTGGCCCTGTTCCGCATAGTTTCCCTCGCGTCGCTGGTGGCGGCCTGTTTGGCGATCGCCCTGCCCTTCGCCCTGGGCATCGCCCTGCCCTATCAGCTCTTTGGCTTGGCGGGCGGCATCTACGTGATCTGGCGTCACCGCAGCAACATCTCGCGCCTGCTGGCTGGCCTGGAGCCCAAAATCGGTCAATCGGCCCCGGCGGTCCCAGCCAGCAGCTCAAAACAATCTGTGTGAGGGATTCGGGCCAATTGCTTGGGCCAATTGCTTGGGCCAATTGCTTGGGCTAACTGCTTGGGCCAATTGCCCAAGACAACCAGCAACGGCCTCAAACAGCCTATCGAGGGGGGAAGCACCGCAGCAGCAGCGGGGGATCAACCCCCCTGACAATGCCCAGCTCTCTGACTAGAATTGGAGCAAAGGTGCATCACGACTCCCGCTCCCTCAATCTTTTATTTTCTTCTGCCTGCCTGGGCTGTTGCCTGTGTGGACTATTGCTTTTTTGAGCGATCGCCCGGCGACTGGCCCAGCTCCCGAGAACGCTGCCAAGCTGCCCTCACCGCATTCATCACCGCCGCCCGAAAGCCTCCCTGCTCCAGAGCTGAGACCCCCGCGATGGTGGTCCCTCCAGGGCTCGTCACTTGATCTTTCAGTTGGGCGGGATGCTGACCGGTTTGCTTGAGCAACTCAGCCGTGCCCAGGACCGTCTCTAGGGCAAGTTTCTGGGCGATCGCACGGGGAAGCCCTGCCAAGACGCCACCGTCCGCTAAGGCCTCGACCATCAGGGCCACATAGGCCGGTCCCGAACCGGACAACCCCGTAACGGCATCCATCAAGCTCTCCGGCACCTCCACCACGGAGCCGATCGCCCCAAAGAGCTGTCGGGCCGTTTCGAGGTGTTCGGGCTGGGCATAGGGGCCGGGTGCGATCGCCGTACAGCCCGCCCCCACCAAGGCTGGGGTGTTGGGCATGGCCCGAATGATCGGTTGCTGGGCAAACGCTAGCTGTAGCGTTTGCAGCGATGTCCCCGCCAAGATTGACACCACGAGTTGGTTGGACAAGTGCGATCGCTGTGGAGCATCCAACTCAGCCCCAAGCTGGGCTGCAACAGCCCCAAACACCTGGGGTTTGATGGCCAACAGCAGCACCCCCGCCTGGGCCGCAGCGGCATTGTCCGCCGTCACCCGAACGCCATATTGGGCTTCCAAGGCCCGGCGTCGCTCAGCACCAGGCTCACTCACCAGCACAGACTCTGGTCCATAGCGACCTTGGGCCAACAACCGGGACAGGATTGCCTCGCCCATCACACCACCACCGATTACACCCAGTTTGGGGACCATACAACCCAGAAGCCCGCAGCGATAAACAACAATAAAAACGACAACCAGACAAAGGAGATTGCCCATCCAACCGCTGATTCCACAGCCTGGGGAAGCAGAAAAGCCTAGCCCCTAAACACACATCCAAACACACAAAAACGGAGTGGGGTCGGCCACTCCGCTTCGGAAGCTTGGTCTAGAAGCTCGCTCTAACTGAGGTTCAACGGACCCAGCAATAGCTCGTTACCAGGGCATCACTGGGCCATGGGCATGTGCTCGGTAGCCCAAGCGGGAGCCGGGTTAGCAGGCTGAACCATGGGCTGGCCCTGATGAACATCCATGGGAGCCGAATCCTCTTGCTGAGTTACCACAGCAACACAGTTGGGGGTGAACAGGAAGATGCTCTCGCCCACTCGCTCCTGGTGGCCGTCAATGGCATAGGTGCCCCCCGCAACAAAGTCAACGGCACGCTGGGCCTGGTCTGGGTCCATCATGGTCAAGTTCAAAACCACGGATTTGCGCTCGCGCAGCGCCTGGATAGCCTGGGGCATTTCCTCAAAGGAACGGGGCTCCATCACCACCACTTCGGACAAACCATTCATGGCACCGGGCATCCCAATAACATTGCTGACAGGAGACCCCAGGGTCGAAGCCGTGGTCATCATCGAGGTTGCAGGGCGAGTTTCGCGGCGGCTGCGGCGGCTGCGGGCTTCCTCTTCAACGGTGGGCGCAGCAGGAATATTCTCTTCTTGGTAAAGGTTTTGGTACTCTTCGCCATCCATCTCGTCGTACTCGTAGTCGTACTCCATCCCATCCTGCAGACCAACGAAATCACGTAGCTTGTTGAAAATTGACACGATTCACACTCCAGTAAAACTCAGTAAATGCTTGGGCAGTTGCAGAGCTGCATTCGCAACCAGCATTGAACGATTCAGATACAGGCAAACGCAGCTTGGGAAGCGAGAGGCGTAGGACTTGCAGCTAAAGATGCACCCTAACTTCAATACTGGAAAGCAACTGTTACAAAGCTTAACAATATAGCCTTTCTGTGACTTCTTTGGGCCTGCCCTAGGGCATCTCAGTGGCTGAGAAGACGCTAAGCCGAGCCTGGTATCAGGTCAAAAATGGATGCCCAGGCAATGAAAAAATTCCTGGACTTATTTTTGAAGGGAAGCAATCCGTGTGGGAGTCCAGATTGGCATTCCGAAGGCGAACCCCAAATAGGATGGAACCTATTTGCTAGTCTGACCTAGGTGCGAGACCATCCTATCTGGGCCCCCTGGGGGTGACAAGCAGGTAACTAACCCCTCGTTCCAAAGATGGTCTGGCCCAACCTTACAGCGGTTGAACCCGCTTGAAGAGCTAGGGAATAATCCCCGGACATTCCCATTGACAGTTGCTTCATTGACATATTAATACATCCGAGCCGTTTTGCTTCGGTAGCCAAGGCTTCCGCAAGATTACGGTTTTCTTCGAAGATATGCAACTTCTCCAGGTCATTTGTCGCCAGCGGTGGAATCGTCATCAGTCCTTCCACTCGTATGTGTTTTAACTCACAGATACGTGTAACCTCTGAAGTGAGCTCTGGGGGCAGGAGGCCGGTTTTGCTGGGATCGGGTCGATGTTTGACTTGGAAACAGATTTTGGGCTGGCGGTGGAGGTCTCCGGCCAGGCGATCGAGCCTTTCTGCTAACTTGAGGCTGTCTACGGAGTGAATCCAGTCAAATAATTCGATCGCCTTGCGGGCTTTGTTGCTTTGGAGTTGGCCAATCAAGTGCCAGGTGATGTCTTGCAGATCGCTGAGTTGGGCCTGCTTGGCGCTGGCTTCCTGGACGCGGTTTTCGCCAAAGTCTCGCTGGCCAGCGGCGTAGGCTGCACGGATGTGGTCGGCGCTGTAGGTTTTGCTGACGGCAATCAGGCGAACGCTGGGGGGCAGGGTTTGGTGGAGTTGTTGAATGCGTTGGGCGATCGCCGCCCCAGCCTCGGGAGAGAGTTGGGGATGCGCTTTTTGGGGGGGGTGATTCGGGGGGTGATTCGGGCGGTAACTCAGACATTAGGGGGCAGCATCGGTCGGGTTGTGGAAATTGGGGGCCAGCGCACTCACAGCAGCAGCCTCTAAAACAGCATTTTGTAAGTTTGCTGTAAGTTCCGGAAGGCTTCTAGGTCGCTTTCGCGCCGCAGCGAGCGGATACGGCCTTCGATCAGCGTGCGAGCGTCGCTACGGGTAATCGGGTCAAAGCGCATACCGCTGGTGCCATCGTTGGTGACAATAAAAAACAATCGCTGGGCATAGAGGGTGGCAAACAGCGTTTGGCTTTTTTCGAGGGAACAAAGGCTAAACAGCATTCCAAAGGTCGGGTGGGTCAAGTAGCTTTCGATGTTCATGAATGCACAGCAAACCTGAAAAAATGTCCAAGGGCGGAGGACCGCAACCCCTGGATGCCGTTTGAGGATGAATTGATACTAAACCATTGGGTCAGGTTGCGACAGGCGGACGGGGGAGGCTGGGGGGATTTCCCTGGGTTTTTGGCGTTTTTTTGGGAAAGTAGCTGATTCTATCGAGGTTTCGCCACCTCAAAGCCATGGAATCCGCCGCTGTCTTGGGGGTGGTTTAGGCATCTGCGCCAATCAGCAGCCGCAGACCGCAGAGGGCGGTGAGAGAGGCGATCGCCAGCCAGTCTATTTTTTCAAGCGCAGGTCGTGCCACTGCACCCGATGGCGATCGGGGCTGGTGAAGCCCCGCACCTGCATGGCATTGGCCGCCTGGGAGGCCCGCAGCAGCAAGTTCTCAATCAGGCGCTCGGCCACGGTCAGCCAGACCCGGATGCTGCGCTTGATGCCCAGCTTTTTCCAATCGATGGCGCGGGTCCAAATCGAACGGCCCAGGTTTTGGATTTCCTCCAGCACCAAGGGAATGTAGCGCAGGGCCAGGGTAAGGGTGAGGGCAATCTCGGTCACGGGCAGCTTCAGATAGCGCAGGGGCAGCATCAGATCTTCCAGACCTGCGGTAATTTCCTCGGGGGCCGTGGTTAGGAGATAGAGGTTGGTGCTGTAGATCAGCGTGAAAATCAGCGTGCTGACACGAATGCTCAAGTCCAGGGTGCGCCGGGTGATCGTGAAGGGGCCTTGCTCGAACAGAATATATTTGTAGGTACTGGCCGGGGGCAGGCTAGAAGCCGTCTCTGGGGCTGGGGTTTGAGAAGAGCCTCCCTCAGCAGAGTCAGGCCCAACAGAATCAAGCCCAGCAGCGGGCGCTTGGGCAGAAGAATCCGGGGCGGGGCTTGGGCTAGAGCCTGGGGCGGGGCCATCTAGGCTGAGGCTGGCGGGCTGGCGGGGCTGATGTTCCACCAACAGGCCATCCGGTGCCAGGGCCGTCATCACGAACAACAAACTGCACAGCGTCATCAGCCAGCCCATCTGCTGTCGCCAAACCCGCAGGGGAATCCGCCCCACAAAGGTCAGCAGGATCAACAACGCCACCAGGACAATGCGCCAGAGGGAATTGGCCAGCAGCGGTGTCAGCAGGAAGCCCATCAGCCAAAACAGCTTGACGCGCGGATCGAGGCGATGGAGCCAGGTGATCGGCTGTTCGAGGTAGAGCCCCAGGGGCAGGGCGCGCAGGATATCCATCGACCTACTTTGACTTGACGCGGGTGGCGCGGTTGAGGGTGCGTTCCACCTCGCGGGGGCGTTTGCCGCGCCAGATCAGGCGCAGGGGGGTGCCGGAGAAGTTGAGACCTTCGCGGAACTGGCGTTCGATGTAGCGCCGGTAGGGGTCGTTGAACAGCTTGGGATCGTTGACGAACAGGGCGATCGTCGGGGGCTGGCTGGCCACTTGGGTGCCGTAGTAGATTTTGCCCTGGCGGCCTTGGCGGGTGGTGGAGGGAGATTTCCAGCCGACGGCTTCTTCCAGAACTTCGTTGATTGTGGAGGTGGTGATGCGGCGCTTGTGGGCATCGGCAGCGACATCCACGAGGTCGAGAATATTCGTGACGCGCTGGCCGGTCAGGGCGCTGGTGAAGATCATGGCGGCCCAGTCGAGGAAGTAGAGGCGGGCTCTGAGTTCTTTTTCGACTTCGTAGATGGTGTCGGAGGTCTTGGGGACCGCATCCCATTTGTTGACCACGATGATGCAGGCGCGGCCCTCTTCTTCGATGCGCCCAGCCAGCTTTTGATCCTGATCGGTGACGCCATCTAGGGCATCGATCACAAGCAAGACCACATCGGCCCGGCGAATGGCTTTGAAGGAGCGGTTGATGCCGAAGAACTCGGGGCCGTATTGGGTGCTGCGGCGACGGCGGATGCCAGCGGTGTCGATCAGGCGGTAGCGGGTGTCGCCGCGCTGGAAGAAGCTGTCGATCGCATCCCGCGTCGTCCCCGAAACATCGCTGACAATGGCTCGACCTTCACCCAAAAAGGCATTGAGCAGGCTGGACTTGCCCACATTGGGGCGTCCAATGATGGCGACGGAGGTGGTTTCGGGTTCTTCGCCCTGGGCTTCGGGCAGGTGGGCGATCGCCAAATCGAGCAAATCCCCCGTGCCGTTGCCGTGGATGCTGGAAATGGGCAGGGGCTCCCCCAAACCCAGGGACCAAAACTCAGCCCCTTGGGCAGCCCCCAGCTCTACGGATTCACATTTGTTGACCGCTAGGACCACCGGCACCTTTTGCTGGCGCAGCCAACTGGCGATGCTTTCATCGGCGGCGGTGAGACCGGCCTGGCCATCCACCACCATGATGGCGACGCTGGCTTCGGACAGGGCCATCAGGGTCTGTTCGCGGATGTAGGGCAGAAATTCGGTGTCATCGTCGAAGACCAGGCCGCCGGTATCTACGACTTGGAAGTCCCGATCGCCCCAAAAAGCTTCCCGGTAGGTGCGATCGCGGGTCACCCCCGGCTCATCGTGGACGATGGCATCGCGCTCCCCCGCGATCCGGTTGACGAGGGCAGACTTGCCCACGTTGGGGCGACCAATAATGGCAACAATGGGCAGCGGCATAGGACGGAAGGGCGCGGCGGTGGGCCGGAGGATAGGGGGACGCTCAAGCCAGAGCGGCATCGGGCATCGCACCGCCTGAGGCCAACATCGTGAAGAATCCTATCCATTCTAGTCGCTCAATGTCCCAGGCAGGGGGGATCGCATCGATCGCGTAGATCGGCGGTCGATCTGCCCCTGGGGCACAGATTCAAAATTACGCCCCCGCCTGGGTCCGCTGGGTGAGCAGATCGATCGTGTCCCCCAGGGCCAGACTCAGTTCCTGGCGGGTGACTCCATGGGCTTGGCGCTCGGTTTCGAGGGCGCGGCGCAGGCGATCGCGCTCCCGCGCCACTTCCTGCACATAGTCTTGCAATTCCTCCAGGCTGCTCAGATCGGCAAGGATTTCCAAGATCTCTGGCGAGGTCGCGATTTCATTCGGGGAGCCCTCCCGTTGACCGGCGGTCTGGGCCGCTTCGAGTTCGCGGATTTGGGATTGCAGCAGCGCCGTGTTCCGCTGGCGAATTTGGGTTTCAGCCTGGTAGCGATCGCGCCATTGGGCGGCGGCATGGTTGGCTTCATCCCGTTCCTCCCGCATGACATTGAGCTGCTGTTGGAGGGACTGAACTTCGGCAAGCCAGTAGCTGATGTCCTGGTTCATGGGGGTTGGGGGAACAGGGTAATAATGGGGATGGGCAACGACTCGGACCTAGAGCAGCCAATTCGCCAGCCCCGGCGGCACGGGCAAAATAATCAGCAGCAAGATCACCAGCGTGGCCAAGCCCAGGCCATCGCGGCGGTCATCCAACTCACTGACATCGTTGAGGGCGGGCTCATCCATGGCCGGAATCAGCAGCAGCATAAAGGCCCAAATCCACAAATCGCGCTGCAAAAAGGCCAGGCAAATCACCAGCACCCGCGTCACCTGGCCAATGATTGCGCCGCCCTTTTGGCCAAACATGGCATGGACCATGTGGCCGCCATCAAGCTGGCCGATGGGCATCAGGTTCAGCGCTGTCACCATCAAGCCGAGGTAGCCCGCGATCGCCACCGGATGAAGCTGGAGCGCACTATTCTCCGTCAGGGCACTGCCCAACAGCAAACGCCCCAGCAGCGTCATCAGAATCGAGATGCGGGGATTGAGGGCCTCGAAGTTCAAAAAACTACTCTCGGGTTGAACGGGCACCACTTCGGAATGGACAATCCCCCAAAACATCAGCGGCAGGGCCACCACCAGCCCCGCCAGCGGCCCCGCCACGCCCACATCAAACAGAACTTTGCGGTTGGGCATCGGCGATCGGATTTGAATAAACGCGCCAAATGTCCCAAGAAAATAGGGCACTGGGATGAAATAGGGCAGGGTGGTTTTGAGCCGATAGTGGCGGGCGGCAAAAAAGTGGCCGCTTTCATGGATGCCTAGGATCAACAGCAGGGGCAAGGCATAGGGCAGGCCCTTGAGCAGGATCTCGGGGGAATTGGAGAGGTCGGCGATGGACTCGATCGGCACACCTGCCAGGCCGGTGCCAATCAGGGCTGTGGTGAACAGGGTCAGCAGCAGCAACAGAGCCGCCAGGCCAAAGCGGTAGTGGGTGGTGAACAGCTTGCGCAGCTTGGGAGAGGCCTGGGGGTTGGGCACCAGGGCAAAGAAGGGCTTGCCCTGGAAGTCTTCCTGGAGCAGGACGAGGAAGCGATCGCCAAATTTCCCCTCCACATTTTCTTTAATCGCTTGGTAGGCCTGCTCGGGCTCGGTGCGCAGCTGACCCTGGCAAACCACCGCCTGGAGGCGATATTCAACCTTATTAATAAAAAACGTATTCCAGGCAAAACACTGACGCAGCAGGGCCTCTTCATCGTTGGTCAGGGGGGGCTTGGGCTTGGGGCGATCGCTGCGGCTGGCCTGCAAGGCAGCAGCGGCCTTGGCAGCATTGCTGGCCCCCTCCCCCGCCGCCGCTTCGCCCGAGCGAGCCCCCTGCTCCGAGGGCAGCTCCCCCCGCCAGTTGCGCAGCATCAGCAGATACAAAAACGAACAGACCATAAAGGAGCCAAACACCAGCAGCGGCGGAATCGGCTCACTGGGGTTGGTCATCGTCCAGCCAATCCACAATAGGGATGGGGACATCATGACAAGCCACAGCAGCCAGAGCTGTTGCCCTTTCAGTGGCGGTACGCTGCGCTTGAGAATAAGGTAGGTAATCCATCCAAGGATGGCGAGCCAAAAGTAGGGCATGCTGGAGCGAATCTGCTTGAGAGTACAGGGCGGAATGCCAGTGTGAATGCCAGTGCGAATGCCAGTGCGAATGCCAGCCTGATGGTCAGTTCTGAACGCCAGTTCAAATCCCAGTCCAAACCCCAGTCCAAACCTCAGGACCAAGGCTCCGATCCAAGGCCCCCATTGTAGCGACTGTGGCGAGGCGATCGCATTTGCAGCCAGTTCTAGTGCAGCCAGTTCTGGGCGATCGGCCTGGGCAGAGGAAATTCGGCCAGGGAGATTTGCCAGGGAGATTTGCCAGGGAGATTTGGAACAACCCCAGCCCAACCCCTAAAGTTCAAATATCCATCTCGATTGATTAGGTTAATTGGTTCATTGTGAGTAATGGTTTCGTGAACAAGGATTCCGTGAGCAAGGATTCCGTGAGTAACCGTTCCGTGACGGATTTACCCCCAGTCCGCCCCCGCCCGCCCCAAACCCACCGTCTACAACGAGACGTGGGCCACCTCGGCCGCTGGCGCGGACTGCGCCCAGCGGACAGACGGGCTATTCGAGCCGTAAGAGGTGTTGGTCCTTGTACTTATCCAACATCGTCCCGAGCAGCTTTGCATCGTCACCCGTCAGATCCAGGTTCCCCAAACCGGCGGGAAAGGACCCCGTCACCCGGCGGACCAAGACGGCGAAGCCTCCGGCGACTTCCAATGGC
>JAAUQQ010000443.1 GCA_012032745.1 Synechococcales cyanobacterium RM1_1_8 | reverse complement strand
GCCTATCCCTGTCGTGGCCTGGCAGTCTCAGCAGCCACAGCTTCCAGCAGCCACGTTCCAGCAGCCACGGTTCCAGCAGCCACGGTCACCGGAAACTCCAGACGGAAGGGCTCGAACTCCGCTGAGCCCCGAGGGCTGCCGCTCAGTTGCAACACATAGGCTCCGACCTGGGGAAAGACAACGTCCGCAGCGGGCACATCCACTAGGCCCTCGACGGCGATCGCCCGCAGCGACGGCTGGGCCACCACGCTCCCCCAGCCTCGCTGGGCCACCACCGTCAGCTCACAGTCGCAGTCATCCAAGCCGATCGGCAATCCCCCCACCTGGGTCAAGGCGAACCAGGCTTGGCTGGGCTCCCCGGCTCGGGGGGTGTCGTTGGGTTCGATGTGGTGGGTGCCGCCGATGCTGCCGTTGATCTGGGTTTGGTGGGCTAGGGCGGCGGGCGGTGTCCAGGGGCTGGGGGTGAGGATGGCGATCGCGGTGGTTGCGATCGCCATCCGGGCAAAGTTCATCGCTAAAAGGCTCATTTTGA
Source organism: Synechococcales cyanobacterium RM1_1_8 (assembly GCA_012032745.1). Classification (GTDB taxonomy): domain Bacteria; phylum Cyanobacteriota; class Cyanobacteriia; order PCC-9006; family JAAUQQ01; genus JAAUQQ01. Next base: position 3,132 of record JAAUQQ010000443.1, on the reverse strand, counting down.
GGCGGTCTCCTGGGTTGAATGATCGGTAGGGGGAGGTGCTAGGGCCAGATCGCCAGAACCTGGCCGGGCCAGCTGCCCCGGCCGCGATCGCAGCAACACCAGCCCCAGACCGCTGCCCACCAGCACCAGCGTCGCCCCCAGCCCCCCAAAGCCCTCGCTGCCCGGCAGCCAGTAGCCCCCTGCCAACAGCAGCGTATGGCCCAGCGCCAGCCCCAAAGCTGGCACCGTCAGCAGATGGATTTGCCGCCACCGCCGCCCCCAGCCTTGCTGGAAGCGATCGAAGCTGGTCAGGGCTGCGGGTAGCATCAGCAACCACGCCCCCAGCCCCAGGGCCACTCCTTGGCGATGTTGGGGAATCAAAAAATCCAGGGCTCGCCAGTTCCAATCCCAGTTGAGGCTGATGATTTGAAGAATGTGGACCAGCGCCAGGGTGAATGCGCCGACCCCCAGGCCTCGGCGGTATCGCAACAGGGCGCTCCAGTGGCTGGTTTTGCCCCAATTCTGGCCCCAATTCTGGCTCAAGCTTGGGCCAAGCTGGGCGAGGGGGCGGGCGGCGAGAGCCAGCATCAGTAGCACCAGGCTGCCGTAGGCGATCGCCCCACTGCCATGGCTATCCCCCCGGCGCAGCAGCAACAGCAGCCCCGTCACCAAGGTCACCCAGCCCCCCAAGCGAGAGAGCTGACTAGCTCGAAACCCTGTTGTCTGGCCCTGGCCCTGGCCTTGAGCGCCCGCCTCACTCCAGCGACGGGCCACCCAGCCCACCCCCAACATCGTCGGAGCGGTGCCCAGGCCAAAGGCCAACATCAGCAAGGCACCCGCCCAGCCGCTTCCTGTTTCCACCGCTCGAATCTGGGCCGTATACAAAAAACCACAGGGAATCATCCCCCAGCACAGCCCCAGCAGCAGCGGCGTCCAGGCCCGCTCCGCCAGGGACAGGCTCACCATGAGCTGACTGAGTCGCTGGTGTTGTTGTTGGGCCAACTTGACCAGGGGCACCGCTGGCAGCAGCCCCGGCGAGATTTGCACCAAGCCCAGCCAAATCAGCAAGCTGCCGGTCAAGACCGCCATCCAGCGGCGCAGCTCGCTCCCCACCCCGGCCAGTTGTCCCCCCGCCACCAGGGCTTCCCCAGCCCGCCGATCGCCGCCCCCACCAAGCCGTAGCTCAGCAGCCGTCCCAGATTCAAGAGCCCATGGAACTGCCAAGACGGGGGGCCAGATGGCTCCGCTGGGTCACCCGTCAACCCAAACGCCACCGCCACCGGACCACACATGCTGGCACAGTGGCCAAAGCTCCCGAAGAAGCCCAAGCTCATCATCAGCAACAGATCTGGGAGCGTTAAGTTTGGCAATCTATCCAGCCCAAATCAGAGAAAGCGGTCAGCCACCAGAACCTCGACGGTCGCTTGAAAACAGGCTCTTGAGAGCAGGCTCTGAACCTCTACCAACCCTGCTCGGCCTGGGCCAACACGTAGGTCGCGACATTTTCAATCGCCTCTTCACTCAGTTTGCCTTTGAAGGCTGGCATCGCATTCTTGCCGTTGGTGACTTGGTAGGTAATTTTCTCAATTGAGGCCATTTCGTATTGATCCAGGGCTTCTTTTTTCAAAGTTTTAGCGCTGTTGATCACATTGCCGCCGCCGATGTGGCAGGCTGCACAGTTGGCTCCAAAAATAGCCTTGCCCGCTGCGGCATCTCCAGCCAGAGCCGGTGCCGCAACGTTGGTGATCGAGAGGGTGATGGTGGTCAAAATGACGACCAGCAATGTCAAAAATCGCTTCATTGGGAGAATTCTTCCTAGGGGGTCTGAAACTGAGATTGGCAGGGTTGAACAGGCCACATCCAAGGATCTAGTTAAAAGGTAGAGTTCGGCGGCGTCAAAAGACGGGTTGTCAACCTTGTAATAAAACGAATCCAGTGGGTCAGGCGAGTAGGTCAGCCAGCCGCTTAGCTCACGGCCCAGCCCAGGCGTTCTGCCAGAAGCAGCAGGCAGGGGGCGATCGCCAAACTCGGCAAAAACGACGCCACCCGAATCTTGGCAATCTCCAGCAGATTCAGCCCCGTGCCCAGAATCATCAACCCACCCACCCCCGTGGCCACCAGCAGCCCAGGACTCTGGGCCGGATCAGCCAGACCCTGAGCCAACAGCCCCTGGGCGAACAGCCCCGCCAGCAGCGACAGGCCCCCCTGGTAGATCAACAGTGCCAAGGTCGAAAAACCCACGCCAATGCCGTAGCTGCCGGTGAGGGCGATCGCCACCAGCCCATCCATGGTTGCCTTGACCAAGAGCAGGCGATCGTCCCCTTGCAAGCCATTGTTGAGGCTGCCAATCAAGGCCATCGGCCCGATGCAAAACAGCAGGCTGGCCGTGACAAAGCCCTCCGCGAACCTCCCCTGGCCGCGAAACCGCTGCTTCAGCCCCTCGCCCAGTACCATCAGCCGCTGCTCAATCTCCCACCATTCCCCCAGCAGTCCGCCGCCAATTAACGCAACCAGACCCACAATCAAGCCATCCACCGCTGCCACCCGCACCGGCAACATACGCTCCGCCAGGGTCAGGCCCAAAAACACCGTCAGCAGGCCCACTCCCTGGGTGATCACCTGCTGCATCGCCTTGGGCAGCCGATCTTGCAGCCAGAGGCCGGTGCCCGTGCCCAGCAGCACGGTCAAGCAATTGATCCAAGTCCCGCTGGTTTTGGCCCAGAATGTCAGCTCTAGCGGATTAGCCGCCACTGGGTTGCCGGTCCAATGGGTGGTTGTCCACCGGCCTAGTCCGTTGCCTGTTGAGTAACCCCATTGACGGCCTAGCCCTCGCCAGAGGCAGAGGAGACATCTTCCCGAAACTGATAGGTCAAGTAGGCCGCCAAGGCCCCCACCAAGAAACCAATCACATTGCGGGAGATGGGCAGCCAATCACTGGTGCGGCTGAGGACGGGGCCAAGGCCAAAGGCAATGAACAGAATGCCCCACAGCGGCGAAAAAATCAGCGCCCGCATGCCAGGCGATGGCCCGACGTGGCTCGGTGGCTTGGTCGTGCTGCGCGATAATGACAATCGCGAATGACTCTATGCCACCTACACCAAGATTCGCAATTCGTTGGACGCCTACGAAACGGGGCTCTGCATCTGGAACGAC
>JAAUQQ010000442.1 GCA_012032745.1 Synechococcales cyanobacterium RM1_1_8 | reverse complement strand
GCCTTTGTCTAGGGAAATGGATCCCCGCACCGTTTGCTCAATCTGGGGGCAGCTATTGGCCAAGCCCGTATTGACAATGTCGTCGTAGGTCACCCCTTTCGGCACAGCCTGGGCCGCGTCACTAAACAGAGTGACAGCGAACAGACCTAGGGCACAAACCGCCCCGATAAAAGCTCGAAACCGCATATTAGACCTCAAAAAAGCGCTTCTTGTTGATATCAAACCCTGCCATTGGTAGCCAGGAGACCGCTGAGCAAGATGCAGCCGCAGCCCCCAGCCTCAAAATAGGCCATGTAAATGATCTAATTCTCTATGATCACCGCACGTTTGAATTACTTCTTGCGGAATTCTACCGAATGGTGGGGAGTCTCCTGGCTTTGCTTTGCCCTTGGGTTACGATGGTTGGGCTTTAATTGTTATTAAATGTCGTCTATCCAACAATCATGCCTGAGGATACCGCCAGTCCGCTTCCGGAATTTGAGGGTTTAACCGATTCCATTCGTGATCTGGCCGGATCTCGGGAGGGAGATGTCCAGGCGCTGCTGGGGTTGCTGCGGCTGCTGGAACAGCTCCACCGTGAGATTGAGGATGGCCCGTTTCGCCAAGCGTTGCCGACGAGTCGGCGGGCGCTCTATCAACTGCTTCAGGATATGGAGCGGGCGGGGGGCTGGCCCTATATCCCGCGCCTGCGCCTGCGATCGATCATGCATTGGATCGAGGAGCTGGAAGAGCCCATTGATGAGCTGGAAGAGCCCGAGGATTAGGCGCGAAAGGCTAGCGGCCTAAGCCTCTGAGCAACTGGGGAATGTCTTTAAATTCCTCGGAAGCATTCTGTAGAGCACCGATATCGACCCGCATGTCTGTGGGATATCGGCGCATGACTTCGATGGCACTGGCTTTGCCATCATCTGCGAGGGACATAATCAGAGCAGAGCGCATGGCTTGGGCCCCAGCCTGGCCGGAGGAGCGGGGGGAAATGATTTGGCCCAGCTTGTTGAGCAGGCTTTCTCCCAGGCTGCTGTTAAGCAGTTTGTCGGCTTGGACGAGATCGAAGGGCAGCTCTTGGCTGAGCAATGTGCCTGCGGACTGGCTGGTCTGCTTCGCAAATTTGAGTACGGTTTTTAGATCGCCAGTGGCTTCTGTTCCCTGGGCGAGGGCTTCGATCTCGCTGACGGAGATCGAGCGGTTGAGGGGGCCGATGATCAGAGTAATTTGTTCAGCGGCTTGGGCAAGGGTGCCGCTGAACAAGATACCGAGACCAACGGTGAGGCCCAGGGTGAGGTTGATCGGTTGCTGAAAGGCTCGTTTCATACTGAATAGTCCAGTCATAGTCCAGTCGCAGTAGGTCCAGTTACGGTAGGTTCAGTTTAGGTCCAGTTACGGGCAGTCAGTGCAGCGAAACTCGAAGTCCAGGCGGGCTTGGTTTCTGGGATGTGCCCGTTTTTATGGGCTGTCCGTTTTCTGGTGTTTTGTTCTTTAGATTGTGCCCATTTGGGCTGCGGCCAGACAATAAGCTGCGGCCAGACAATAAGGGGGGCTTAGGAGAACTGCTCCAACATGGCATCGTAGATGCGGTGGGCCATGGTGAGTTTGCTGCTGGGGGGCAGGGAGATTTGCTGGCCAGCGGGGGTGAGGAAGAGGCCTTGGTTGCGATCGCCCCCAAACCCCGCTCCAACCACATCCACCGGATTGGCCACGATGGCATCGAGCCCCTTACGCTGGAGCTTTGCCTGGGCGGGGGCGAGGATATCGCCGGTTTGGGCAGCAAAGCCGAGAATTTTTTGGTGGGGCTGTTTTTGGGCGCAGAGCCCGCGACCAGGTCTGGTACGGGGGCGAGGGGCAAGGGATTGGGCACTGCGGCTTTGGGGAGTTTTTGGCGATGGCGATCGGCGGACTTGAGGGCGGGCTGGAAGTCGGCCACGGCAGCGGCCATCAGCAGCCAATCATGGCTGGGGAAGGTCTGCCCCAGGGCCTGTTCCATCTCGGCAGCGCTGGTGACCGGCTGAGCGACGATAGCGGCAGGAAGGGCGGCAGGAAGGGCGGCAGAAAGGGCAGCAGATCCGAGGGGGGCCAGGTCGCTGGGGTGCATGGGGCCATGGACGAGGGTGACCTGGGCTCCGCGATGGTGGGCGGCCAGGGCCAGGGCAATGCCCATACGTCCGCTGGCGGGGTTGCCGATGAAGCGCACGGCATCGATGAATTCCTGGGTGCTGCCTGCGCTGATTAAGATGCGCTTGCCCTGTAGGTCTCGCTGGCCGGGGTGGTGGCGTTCAGAGCGGTGGAGCAGGGAGGTGAGTTGATCGAGGAGCTGGGCGGGTTCGGCCATGCGGCCACTGCCCTGGCGATCGCAGGCCAGCAGCCCCACCCCCGGCTCCGTGCCGTGGAAGCGTGGGTCTTCCAAGACCTGCTGCCAATTGCGCTGCACCGATCGCTGGTGCCACATGTCGGTATTCATGGCAGGGGCCAGCAGCACTGGACAGGTGGAGGCCAGCAGGCAGTTGGTCAACAGATTATCGGCTGCACCCTGGGCCAGCTGGGCCAGGGTATTGGCCGTCAGGGGCGCGACCAAAATCAGCTCAGCCCATTCTCCCAGCTCGATGTGGAGCGGGCGGCCTCGGGAGGCATTCCGAGAAGTCGGCATCGGTGGCGGCGGGGCGGCGACAGAGGGTGCTGAAGCTGAGGGGCGTCACAAACCGCTGGGCGGCATCGGTCAACACCGGCCAGACTTCGGCTCCAGCCTTGCCGAGGCTGGAGGCGATCGCACAGGCCTTATAGGCAGCGATGCCGCCGCTGACGGCCAGGAGGATGCGGCGGCCTTTCCAGTCAGACAAACGTTTAAGACCTGGGTAAGGGAGCGTTTTGGGGGCGGATTGGATTGGGGAAAGGAGAGTTGGCCGGGAACTAGGTCATGGGTCATGGGCTGTTACGACTCCCCATTCCCCCTAGGACTCGTCACCCCCTAGGACTCATCAAAAGATTGCAAATCCAGCAGATGAATGTAAGGTTTGACCAGCTCTGGGCGCTGGAAGGCGATCGCCCGCAAAATTTGCCAGTCCTCCAGGCTCTCAAACGCAGAGGGGTAGTCGTCTTCTTCCAGGCGCTCGGCGAGTTTTGCCACCGTTTCGGGGGTGAACCCAGCTAGCTTTTCTTGGGAAATTGAGAAAGTTGCCATGGCAAGGGAGGAGTGAAGGCCAAGCCCGCGATCGCGAAAGGATTTGGGGCTGGTTCAATTTTAGCAACGGGATGGGGTTCTACTGGGTTGGGGTAGGGTGATAGGATCATTCTTAACTTTTAAGCTCCGAAATCTCATCTGCCTGGCAGGCTGTCTGGCAGGCTGTCTGGGGTTTTCCTGGGGGTCTGGGGCTGGAATTCTCAGATCTGGCGTTGTCGGCTCTGGGATGGTCCAATCCGGGGGATGACCCAATCTGGGGTGGCGGAGGTTGACGTTCTGGGGAATTAGCTCAGCTGGTAGAGTGCTGCGATCGCACCGCAGAGGTCAGGGGTTCGAATCCCCTATTCTCCATTGACTGCTGAAGACAGGGGTGACATCCTCCCGACGCTCATCCGAAGCGGATAGAGCGCGGGCTTCCCAAGATCGCTCTTGAGGTTTCCTGCTTCATCGGGGTTCCCAGGCAACCTTCCTCCACAGGCAGTATCACCGTCTGT
>JAAUQQ010000441.1 GCA_012032745.1 Synechococcales cyanobacterium RM1_1_8 | reverse complement strand
TGGGGAGATGGGGGGTGGGGAGGTGGAGGATGCTGGCAATTGGTGCGGTTGGCGATGGGTTTTGTCGGCCTCGGCCTACAGAATGCTGTGATTTTACAGCGAGGGGATGGCCATGGGGCAGCCATCGATAGACCGCAGAGCCCAGGCCGACTTGGGGGGCTAGGCCCCCAACTTAAGCCGAATGGATGACATTTGCGAACCCCGTGCTAAGGTATGGCTGACAAATTGGCAGACCTGTCTAATTGCCAGGATTTGGCGAATTGTCAATGGGCTTACAATCCAGTTGCCTAGGGGGTTCAGGTGAACAGTTGGTCTGAGGAGGGCTAGTCAATATGTACGAATTGCTGACACAGGTGTTGCTGTGGCTACTGATCGGCTACGTCGCCTGGTTTGTACTGAAGCAGTTCATTCCTGAGAAGGTCTATACCTTCCTGGGGTTTGCGCTGTTGGTGGCTTTGATTGTGCTGGCCTTCTTTAGGCCGGACCAGGATGTGGTCTCGGAGGCTTGGAGCATTCTGTCGCTACCCTTTCGGCCCCTGGGGTTTGCGCTGCTGCTGCTGTTGAGCGTTTTCCCGTTCAAGGAAATGACCCAGTGGAAAGTCTTGCAAAACCGCGTGTTTTGGGCCATTTTGCTACTGCTGCTGACCAGCGCGCCCGCCACGGCCTATTGGTTCAATGAACAGGCGGAGCAGGAGGTGACGGCTTTGATCCGCAGTGCACCGGCCATCAATGGCCCGTTGCCGATTGTGCTGCTGGCCCAGGACACCACTCGCCCCCGCATTGCCCCCCGCCAGGACATTGAGCTGACCGAGCGGGGCGATCGCCTGCGTTATGCCGCCCGGCTCTATCGGGAGCAACCTGGTTCTAGTGTCATCGTCGCCGCCGCTCGCCGCACCAACGTCTCCCTAGAAGGAGAACGCCGGGAGGAAGTCAATGATGTGCGCACCCTGCTGGGTACCTTTGGTGTTCCCCCTGAGCGGGTGATCGAAGCGAGGCGCAGCAGCACGATCCACGACAGCGCCGTGGCAGTGGAAAAAGTCATCTCTGAGCAGATCCCCGGCACCCAGGAGCTCGTGCTGGTCACTTCTGCCCTAGAAATGCACCGGGCAGCTTCCACCTTTACTCAGGAGCTCCAGCAGCTCAACAATGGCAACGGGATTAAAATCATTCCCCGCGCCACCGGTTTCGTCAGCATCCAGGAAGAGGATGGAGCCCGGCGACGGTTTCGATTGCCCAAGGATTTGATTCCCAGCGAACATGCCCTCTATCTGACCAGCCTGGCGATTCAAGAGCAGTTTCTCTCTGTGTACTATTTCCTGCGGGGCTGGCTGTCATCGGTCGTCTAGCAGTGCCCAGCAAGCGAGCCGGTCAAGCGAGCCGGTCAAGCGAGCCGGTCAAGCGAGCCGGTCAAGCAAGCCGGTCAAGCGATAGTATAAAAGAACTATGGAACCTGCCCCCAGCGATCGCCAACCTGCCCCCAGTCCGGCCCCGCCCAAACTCCGCCCCTACCAAGCCCAGCTCGTCAACGACCTCTACGGCAAGCTGATGGCTGGGTTCCGCAAGGTGGTGATCATTGCGGGCACCGGCGCGGGCAAGACGGTGATCAGCGGCCAAATCTGCGCCCATGCGGAAGCCAAGGGCAGCCGCCTGCTGTTCTTGGTGCATTTGGATGTGCTGGTGGGCCAAACCTACGACAAGATGAAGTCCTTTGGCCTCCCATGTGGCTTCATCAAGGCGGGCTGGCCCGAGAATCCCGATGCGCCCATTCAGATCGCCAGTGTCCAGACCATGGCCAAGCGAGATTGGTGGAAGACCTGGCCCGCCGATCTGGTTTTTTATGATGAGGGCCACACCACGGTGTTTAGCCAGGTGGGCCAGGAGCTGCTGTACAACACCCACCCCGGTGCCATCCATTTGGCCATGACGGCGACGCCCCATCGCCTGGGAAATGACCAACTCGGCGATCATTTTGAAACCCTGGTGGCGGCACCGCCCCCCAGCGCGATCCAGAAAATGGGCTTTTTGGCCCCGATGAAGTATTTTGGCATCCCCGCCGAAGACCAGGTGGACCTGAATGGGGTGCAGCTCGTGGCGGGGGACTATAACGAGAAGCAGCTTAAGAATGCCTGCGATCGCCCCGAGCTGATCCAGCGCGTCGTCCAGGAATGGCTGCGCCTGACGCCGGACCGGCGCACGATCGCCTTCTGCGTCGATGTGGGCCATGCCCGCCATGTGGCCGAGGCCTTTAGGCAGGCGGGGGTCCAGGCGGACTATGTGGCGGGCAATACGCCGATCAAAAAGCGACAGCAGTTGTATGGGGCGATCGCCAGCGGCGATCTGCGCGTGCTCACCTCCTGCAACGTGCTCAGCATCGGCTTCGATGTGCCCAGCATCGAAGTCGGCCTGCTGCTGCGCCCCACCATGTCCAGCGCCCTCCACCAGCAGCAAATTGGCCGGGTGATGCGCATCAGCCCCCAGACCGGCAAGACCCACGGCACCATCCTCGACCAGGCGGGCAACCTCCAACGCCTCGGCTTCCCCGAAGACATCACCACCTATGAACTGCCCTTAGGCAGCGTCGAAACCGAAGCCCAGCCCGGCCAGGCCCACAGCGCCCCAAAAAAGCAATGTCCGGCCTGCAATGCCTGCATCCAGAGTTTTGTGATGGAATGTCCCGAATGTGGCCATGACTGGATGGCCGATCGCCCGATCTACACCCAGGACTTGATCGCCCTAATGGGCCGCGAGCAGCTCTCCCAAATCACCGATGAAGCGGAGCGCTGCCGCATTTACCAGGCCCTGCGCCAGCGCTGTTTTCGCCAGGGCTATGACCCCAATCTGGCCCGCAACAACTACCACGAATATTTTGCGGTCTGGCCCCATGACAGTTGGACCCAGGGGGCGATTTTTGGCAAGCGCCCCAGCCGCGTCCAGGCAGACAACTATCGCATTTTTCTGGAGCGCATTGCCCGCAAGCGGGGCCGGGCCGTGAATTGGGTGATGGCGGAGTTTGAGAAGGAGTTTGGTGGGGGAAGCTGGGGGATGTTTGTGGGGATGCGATCGGCATAAATCGACTTAGATCGAGCCCTCTATTCTGGTTGATCGCCCCTGTCAATCAAGTCGGTCAATCAAGTCGGTCAATCAAGTCGGTCAATCAAGTCGGTCGATCAGGTCGGTCGATCAGCAGACTCCTTTTGTTCCTAGCAGCCCAAAAGAGGGTTTGAATGGGCGATTGAGCAGCAGCAGCAAGCCTGTAATGCGACTAGGTTAAGCTGATGCAGCGATCGCGGGCGAGTTAGACATTGCCCCAGGATTTGATAGGGTGAGTCCTTGTTTTTCGAATTTAGAGCAACTGGGAAAGCCCATTCAATCGCCCCAAAACGCTCAAAGAAGACAGACCTCACCCCTAGGAAATGCTTGCCCTAGCTAGGTTTTTAGAGATTTACAGCAAATTGCAGCAAATTACAGCCACCCCCCATAGCTGTAATTTTAAGGATTGAAGAATCCTTTCAACTCCACTAGCCTTTTAGATGAAGACAGTCGCGATCTGGAGCGCTATATCCTATGGAAAAAACATGACGGCGATCGCCCCCACAGCACCGCTGCGGGTTGACTGAGGCTCAATCTGCCCAAGCTGGTTTAGAACAGCTATTCAAGCCACAGTTC
>JAAUQQ010000440.1 GCA_012032745.1 Synechococcales cyanobacterium RM1_1_8 | reverse complement strand
ACATCCTGTGTCTGGCAGTCTCAGGTTTCGGCGGGAGATGCACCAGGTATTTGATGCCAGTGGCTAGGTCAACAGCCGACCCACCCCGCCCGTTGGGCAGCTCTCCCAGGAGGGGAGAGCCGCACTGATTGATTGTTGTTTTCCATAATAAGTTGTCTATCGTCATGGCCACGACTAAATCTGCTAAGACCGCCAAAGCTGCCCAGGGAAAGGCCCAAGCCAGCGAGCCAGTCCAGGTAATTTTGCGCCAACATGCTGAGGATCAATTTGCCAGTGAATTAACCGCCTTGGCCGAAGTGGACGATCGCCAGCGTCCTCCCAATTGGCAGCTTTCCCCCTGGGCCGTGGTGACCTATCTCATGGGCGGGAGGTTGGACAATGGCGTAGAGATTTCGCCGAAGTATGTGGGCAATCAGCGGCTGATGGAGATCGCGATCGCCACCCTCGCCACGGACCGCGCTCTGCTGCTCTATGGCGTGCCGGGTACGGGCAAGTCCTGGGTCTCGGAGCATTTGGCCGCTGCGATTTCTGGCAACTCGACCCTGCTGATCCAGGGCACGGCGGGCACCAGCGAGGAGGCGATTCGCTATGGCTGGAACTATGCCAAGCTGCTGGCGGAGGGGCCTTCGATGGAGGCGATCGTCCACAGTCCGCTGATGAATGCCATGGCGGCGGGCAAGATCGCCCGCGTCGAGGAGCTGACCCGGATGCCCGCCGATGTCCAGGACACGCTAATCACCGTGCTGTCGGAGAAGACCCTGCCGATTGCGGAGCTGGGCGAAGAAGTCCAGGCGGGCAAGGGCTTTAATCTGATTGCCACGGCCAACAACCGCGACAAGGGCGTCAACGAACTCTCCAGCGCCCTCAAGCGCCGCTTTAACACGGTGATCTTGCCCGTGCCGAGACTGGCGGAGGAGGAAGTGCAGATCGTACAGAAGCGGGTGGAGAGTCTAGGCCGGGCTTTGGAACTGCCCGCCGAAGCCCCGGCCCTGGCGGAGATTCGCCGCATCGTCACGATTTTCCGCGAGCTACGCAACGGCATCACTGAAGATGGCAAGACCAAGCTCAAATCCCCCAGCGGCAGCCTCAGTCCGGCGGAGGCGATTTCGGTGGTGAACAGCGGCCAGGCCCTGGCGGCCCACTTTGGCGATGGCAGCCTCAATGCGGAGGATTTGGCGGCGGGCATTCAGGGGGCGGTGGTCAAGGATCCCGTTCAGGATGCGGTGGTTTGGAAGGAATATTTGGAGACGGTGGTGAAGGAGCGGGACGGCTGGAAGGACATTTATCGGGCCTGTCGGGCGCTGGCCTAGGAGACAAAAACCATGCCCCAGCGCAATCCCAAAGCCGATATTCCCACAGCCGATATTCCCACAGCCGATATTCCAAAAACCCATATCTTCGGCATTCGTCACCATGGCCCCGGCTCCGCGCGGAGTTTGGCGCGATCGCTCGCCGCCCTCAAGCCGGACATCATCCTGGTCGAAGGCCCCGCCGATGCCACCGATGCCATTCCCCTGCTGGCCCAGGCCCCCGGCAGTCCCCCAATCAAGCCGCCCATCGCCCTGCTGCTCTACGCGCCAAACCGCCTGGACCAGGCCGTCTACTATCCCTTTGCCGTCTTTTCTCCCGAATGGCAAGCGATTCAATATGGACTAGCCGAGGGCATTCCCGTTCGCTTCATGGACCTGCCCCAAGCCCACCAACTGGCCCAGGAAGTCGATCTGGAGCCAGAGGTTGATGCAGCAACCCCCAACGCCCAGGCCGTGCTGCGCGACCCCCTGGCCTGGCTGGCCGAGGCCGCAGGCTACAGCGACAGCGAGCGCTGGTGGGAGCAGATGGTGGAGCAACGCCAAGCGAAGGATGAGCAGGACCAGGGCGAGCTATTCCAAGCCATCCTTGAAGCCATGACCGCCCTACGCCAGGAGGTAGAGCAAGCCTACCCGCCCAACCTAGACAATCCTGTCGAGCTGCGAGAAGCCCGGCGGGAAGCCTACATGCGCCACAGCATTCGCCAGGCCCAAAAGGAAGCCAAAGCCATGGGCTGGAAAACCATCGCCGTGGTCTGTGGCGCTTGGCATGGTCCAGCCCTGGGCGAGCCGTTCCCCGCCGCCAAACGGGACAACGCGCTGCTCAAGGGCCTGGCCAAACTCAAGGTCCAGGCCACCTGGATTCCCTGGACCTATGGCCGATTGTCCAACCAGAGCGGTTACGGCGCGGGCATCGATTCGCCGGGGTGGTATGAGCATCTTTGGCGATCGTCCCAGTCCAGCCACCGCGCGGAGCAAACGGCGATTCGCTGGCTGACGCGGGTGGCCCGGCTGCTGCGCCAGGAGGATTTGGACGCTTCCTCCGCCAGTGTGATTGAGGCGGTGCGGCTGGCGGAGGCCCTGGCGGCCCTGCGGGATGCGGCCATGCCAGGACTGGCGGAGCTAAACGAGGCGACCCAGACGGTGCTCTGCTTTGGCGATGCAGCCCCGCTGCGGTTGATCCAGCGGCAATTGATCGTCAGCGATCGCCTCGGCACCGTCCCCAATGACCTGCCCCAAGTCCCCCTCCAGCAAGACTTGCATCAGCAACAAAAGCGCCTGCGCCTCAAGCCCGAAGCCAACGAGCGGATGCTGACGCTGGACCTGCGCAAGGCAATCGATCTGGAGCGCTCCCAGCTTCTGCATCGCCTGGCCCTGCTGGGGATTCCCTGGGGCCAGGCCCGCTCTAGCAGCGGCAAGGGCACCTTCAAAGAAGCCTGGGAGATTCGCTGGCAGCCGGAGCTGAGCCTGGCGGTGATTGAGGCTGGGATCTGGGGCAATACGGTGGAGATGGCAGCGCAGAACTATGCCTGTGACCAGGCCAATGGGGCAACGGATTTGCCCCAGTTAACGCAACTGTTGGACCAGCTCTTGCTAGCGAACCTGGCCGAGGCGATCGCCCACCTGATGGCCAGGCTCCAAGATGCGGCGGCGATCGCCAGCGATGTGGCCCACCTGATGATGGCCCTACCGCCCCTGGTCAATATTCTGCGCTATCGGGATGTGCGCCAGACCGATGGGGCGATCGTCCGCCAGGTGGTGGATGGCCTGGTGGCCCGCATTTGCATTGGCCTGCCGGGGGCCTGCGCCTCCCTGGATGACGAGGCCGCCGCCCAAATGCTCCAGCGGATCGACCTCAGCCACAGCGCCATTCAGTTGCTTCAGCAAGACAACTACAGCAAGGCTTGGTCAGCGGTGCTGCTCCAGCTTGCTGATCGGGGACTGGCAGATTCAGCCCTGTCTGGCACTGGCCTCCATGGGCTGATCGCCGGGCGCTGCTGCCGGATGCTGCTGGATGGGGACAGCTTGACGGCGGCGGAGACGGCGCGACGACTGGGGCTGGCCCTGTCCCTGGCCAATGAACCGGTCCAGGCTGCCGCCTGGGTGGAGGGTTTTTTGCAGGGCAGCGGCCTGCTGCTGCTCCACGATGATGGTATTTGGCAGGTGCTGGATGGCTGGGTGATGGGGCTGTCAGCAGAGGCTTTTGTGGCGCTGTTGCCCCTGCTGCGGCGAACGTTTTCGGCGTTTCCTGCACCGGAGCGACGGCAGATGGGGGAGCGGGTGCGGGGGGGTATGCAAGTTGTGGGGCAAACTGCTGGGGCGGCTGGGTTTGATCGGGGAGCGGGCGGGTGGGGTGTTGCCGGTT
>JAAUQQ010000038.1 GCA_012032745.1 Synechococcales cyanobacterium RM1_1_8 | reverse complement strand
TTGGGAGAAGGGGTTAGGGGATGAGGGCGCTCCGGCCCAAACAACCCCCCATTCACATAGGGAAACACATTTGCCCAACTGCGAATCCCCTCAGCCTCCCGCTCCTTCAGCGGCGTCGCCATCGCCCGAAAAATTTCCGCCAACACCTCATGGGTATTCGACGAATCCCCCGCACTCATCTGCGCCACCGTCGCCGTAAACAACCCCTCACTGTGAAAAATATTCGTATCCTCCGCAAAAAAGCAGAAAATCAACCGCGCCATGAAATGGTTCAGCGCTTCTCTGCGATCGCCCCCATCCCAATCCGGATTCTCCTTCAACAGCTCCACATACAGCCGGTTGAGGCGGCCCGTCGCCTTAATATCAAAGGCATTCTCCCGAATCTGCTTAACCGTCGTAATCCCCGCCAACGGCAAGAAAAAGCCAAAATGATCATGGAAATCGGAGTAATCGCAAGCCACCACCTCCCCATCCAGCAGATTCTCCGCCTCCAGGCTCCGGCCATCCGTCGCCAAAATAAACTTGGCCTTCTGCTTCGCCGTCGCCGGGCTCTCCCGCAACGCCGCCAGCGTCGCCGTCACCTCCCCCACCGCACAAACCTTCAGGTGGATATTATTGCGCTGGAGCACCCCGCCCAAGTCAGACTTATTGCTGCCGCCCCGCTGGCTCTTCAGCTTCTTAATCGTCGTCGCCTTATTGCCAAAGGCTTCGAGAAACGCAAACGGAAACGCCTCCGGCTCAAAAGGAGCCTCGGCGAGCTGAGACACAGCTTCTTCGATTTCGACTGCATTCATATCCTGACCGTCAGCGGGCTAAGCACTCATTGTCTCTTCTCAGAGCATTTTAGGGAGCCTAGACCCTCTCTTAAGACAACAAACTAAACCGCCTGAGCTGATCCTCCAGCATGGGCCGCAGCGTTTTCTTGAGGCTGGCGGCATCCTTGAACTGGAAACGCTGCTCTGAAGTGATGTCGTAGGGAAACTGGCCCCCAGAGGAGCCAACACCACCGCCATCGGTCATGTGCCCCAGCAAAATCTGCTCCGGGCGCTTGCATTGCAGGGCATAGCCCGTCTCCACGCAGACAATGGGGCTGGGAAGGGGCCGGGCATCTTCGCCCAGGGCGGCAATGGGGGTGACATCGCCAATGAAGATCAGGCTCTTGCGCAGCTTGGCCATGAGGCTGCTTTGCAGGCGCAGGGGGCCATCGCTGAGGCGGTTGGCTTCTTCTAGGCTAAGGGGCAGGCGGGAGGTTTTGTTGAACTGGGCGATCGCTCCCTTGAGTTCCTCTCGCAGCAGCTCCGTAGAGGCGTCATAATCCGTCTGATAGGAAAAGAAAATCACCGGATCCAGGTGGGACATCACCTCCCGTTTGGCAAAGTAGATTTCGTGACTGATCAAATCAATATTGGAAATACTGTAGCCGCCGCTACCTTCAATATAGAATTCAACGCCCTCGCCGCTCAGATAGCGCTGGAACCACTCCGACTCCCGCACCGTTTCCACTTCATCCAAGAAATCGGCCCGCAGGGCGGATTTGAGCAGGCTGCTTTTGCTCAGGCGCAGGTCGTGGGGGCGCTTTTCCAGCTCGCGGGCCGGTTCATAGTCTCGGAGATACCAGGCTTTGAGCGTGATGATGGCCATGGGCAGGGAGGGGAGCGGATGAAAGGCAAGCGGTCTTCAGATCTTAGTTCCCCTGGGGGGAGTGGGGGTCAATATTTTTTTGAAAACGAGAGAGTATCTGTTTTTTCAGCAAACCTTTAGAAATTTGGCTGGAATCTTGGAGCGATCGCCCCTTACGCTAAATTCAATGAACAGGTCCGAACCAGAAGCCCACAACCGTGGATTGGCCGATGTTTGCTCCTAGACATCCGCCCCTTGCCCATCCAGGCTCGGCCCGCCCTAACTGCTTCCAGTTTTGGCAGGTTCCCGCCGGGCAGCTTCACCTCATATCGCTCATCAGGGACGATCTCAGAGGTTTTGCGCCGCAAGAGCGCCATGGACGAGATCGCTACAGCCGCGAGGTCTCCCAGCTTGCCGTTGGGGCGATCGCCGGGGCAGCTTCATCCCCTGCTCCGGTCATTTCACAGGGTTTTAGCCTATACCAGGTAGGCCGAGATCCGCTCAGCAGCCCCTTCCGCCCCCATGGAAGGGGCTGTTTTGTATGGAAGGGCTGTTTTGTGTGGAAGGGGCTGTTTTGTGTGGAAGGGGCTGGTTTGTTTAGCAAGTGACCTTTTAGCGAGTGACCTTTTAGCGAGTGACCTTTTAGCGAGTGACCTTTTAGCAAGTGACCTACAGCCAACCCCGCAGGCGATAAACCACCCAGCCAATGTATTCCTTGATCGCGCGGGTCGTGTCGCGCAGGTTCTCCGCCTGGGGCAGCAGGCCGAGCAGGCGGGCCTGGGGGCTGGCGTCGCGATCGCCCCTCGCCACCAAAAAATCCGTCGGCGCAGGCACAACATCCAGGCCCAGCTTGCGAAAAATCGCCAGGGAACGGGGCATGTGCATGGCAGAGGTGACCAGCAGGATGCGCTCCAAACCTTGCTCAGCCAAAATCTTTTGACTGTAGATTGCGTTTTGGCGGGTGTTGAGGGAATTGGGCTCCTGGAGAATGGCGCTGTTGGGGACGCCCATCAGCCTGAGCAGTTCGGCCATGTCGGCGGCTTCGGAATTGCCCGCCCCCGCCCAGCCGATGCGGCCACCGCTGAGCAGGAGTTTGGGCGCTTTGCCCTGCTGGTAGAGGCGGGCGGCTTGGAGGATGCGATCGCCTTCTTCACTCACATCCACCCAGGGCCGGGGCGGAATGGCGGATTTGGTCGCGCCGCCCAGGACGAGGATGACATCGGCATTGGGCAGCGCCGTTGGCAGGTTTTGGCCTTCGAGGGAACCGACCAGGCGATCGCGCAGCAGCGGCGTGCTGCTGAGCCAGAGAATGGCGAGGCCGGTGGCGATGGCGAAGCGGGCGCGGCGGGGGTGGCGCGGGATCCAGATCAGGGCCAGGGCCATCAACAACAGGCTCAAGCCCAGGGGATAGACCAGCAGGGGCAGCAGTTTGGACAAAAACAAAAACATGGGCCGGGGCGAGGCCGAACTCGCAGCATCAGGGGGTAGGCGGTTCTCCACCATAGCGGCCCAGGTGCTCCAGCAGCAGTCGATAAAAGCCATCGGCATCGATCGCCGTCGCCAAATGAATCCTGCCCAACAGGCCCAGCTCGCCGCTGCGGTCCACCACCAGTCGCCCCTGGGTCAGGGGGCTTTGGATTTCGATGCTGGCGGCGATCGCCTCGGTCTCAAACAAGTCTGGCTGCAACAAATAGGCAATCACACAGGGATCGTGGAGCGGCGGGCCGGTGAAGCCGCGCGCCTGCTGCTCGCGCAGGCCATAGTTTTCCAACATCGCGGCCACGGTTTGGCCGATGGGGTTCTGGCCAGCGGGGGCGTTGAGGTCGCGCAGGGCCTGGCGGCGGGCGGGGGTGGCGATCGCCCCATGGGTCACATCCAGGGGAATGACGACCACCGGGACGCCATAGTCCGCCGCAGTATGCAATACAACTTGGGCGGCATGGGGGTCGGCGTAGAAATTAAATTCAGCGGCGGCGGTGACATTCCCAGCCCCCACCGCGCCGCCCATGATCACGATCAGCTCTAGCCGTTCGGCGATCTGGGGAGCCTGGATCAAGGCCGTGGCCAGGTTGGTGAGCGGGCCGAGGCTGGCCAGGGTGACGGGGGCGGGGGCACAGCGCAGCGTATCGCGCAGGAAGTCCACACCATGGATGGGTTGTAGCGGCATCTGGGGCGGGGCCAAGCGAACACCACCGAGGCCGTTCTCGCCATGGACCTGGGCGGCAATCACCGAAGGACGCACCAGGGGGCGGGGACAGCCGGGGAAGATTTGGACCTCGGGATGGCTGGCCAGCTCACAGATGCAGCGGGCGTTGGTGCTGGTGGTTTCGAGGCTGACGTTACCAGCGACGGTGGTAATGCCGAGGATCTCTAGCTGGGGGGAGGCCAGGGCCAAGAGCAGGGCCACGGCATCATCAATGCCAGGGTCGCAATCGATAATCAAGCGGCGGGGACCATCGGGCAGGGGCTCAGCGGCTGGGGTTGGCAGCATGTTTGCTCAAGAATCCTTCGAGTTCGTAGTCGTGGGGCATGGCGATCTGGGTGCCGGGGCGCGTGGCGGTCAAGGCTCCAGCGGCATTGCCCCACTGGCAGGCTTCATAGAGCGATCGCCCCTGGTGCAGCGCCGCCACCATCGCCCCATTGAAGGCATCGCCACAGGCCGTTGTATCCACAGCCGTCACCCGGTAGGGCGGCACCGACAGCAGCACATCGGCGGTGGCACAGGCCGCCCCCGCCTCCCCCAGGGTGACCACCACCCCAGGCACGCCCCGCTGCTGAAGAAACCGAGCGGCACTGAGGCCATCGGCGGGGGTGAGCACGGGGAAACCGCAGAGGCGATTGGCTTCTACCTGGTTGGGCGTGATGATGTCCACCAGGGAAAATAGCTCGGTGTGGGCGATCGCCATGGCTGGAGAGGGATCCAAAATCACCTTCACCCCCGCTGCTTTCGCAGCTTTGGCCGCAGCGATCGCCGTCTTGAGGGGAATTTCGAGCTGCAACATCAAATACTTGGCCTTTGCCAACAGCGGCTTCAGGCGCTCCACATCCGCCAGCCCCATGCGACCATTGGCCCCCTCACTCAAAATGATGTGGTTTTCTCCCCCCTCGGCCACGGCGATCGCCGCCATGCCCGTAAAAGCTTCGGGATCGACCATCACCCCGCCCACGCCAATGCCTTCTGTTTTGAGGCGATCGAGCAAGATCTGCCCCTCACTGTCCTGGCCCAAGCGCCCCACCATCTCCACCGCCACCCCTTGGCGGGCCACCGCCGTCGCTTGGTTTCCCCCCTTGCCCCCGGCGAAGCGTTCGACGCGGTGGCTGCGCAGGGTCTCCCCCGGCGATGGCAGCTTGACCACGCGCATGACCAGATCCAGGTTGAGGCTGCCAAACACGCAAACGGTCATAGGGTCAGGGAGGGAGGGGGAAAGGTCGCTGGGGAATTGACTACATGAACTTGCCTGCTTGGGCCATGATGTCGCCGAGGTCTACGTCGCCATCGCGATCGCTGTCTAAAAATGCATTCAGCACTGGGTTGCCCGCTGCGACCTGGGCTTCGGCTTTGCTGGAGCCGGTTTTGAGCAGGTTCAAGACCAAGGGCACCAGCACGGGCAACATGGCGATGATGGCTTGGCTGTTCAGGCCAGTTTTTTGGGAGACGGCTTCGGCCACTTGGCTCTGCTGGCCCTGGCTGAACAATGCCTGGACCGCAGCCATGCTGGGGTTGGTGCCTGCGAATTGGTTGATCAGGCCTTCCACGGCGGCGTTGCCCTGGGTCTGGCGCTTTTGCTGGAGGGAGGAGCGCACGAAGCTGCCCACGGTGGACATCAGGGCGGGGCTGGCGGCGGGGCTGGCCCCTTGGCTGCCTGCGACCTGCTGGACGACGCTGAGAATATTGCTGACTTGGCTATTGCTGCCCTGGGTGCTGGGGTTGGCGATCGCCCCGGCAATGATATCGAACATGCCCATGGTTTTATCCTTATCTCGGTGATAGATGCTGAAGGAAATGATCGGTTGACTCTGCATTCTGTGTGGACATGGCTGTAGGGACATAGCAGTGCCATGTCCCTACGGCGGTTGCAGAAATTGCGGTGTTAGCCCACGGTGACTGCGCTGGTGTCAACTTCGGTGCAGCCCTTGACGCCCTTGGCCACGCTCACCATCTTGTCGAGGGTGGCTTGGTCGGAGACTTCGCCCTTGAGCACGACCTTGCTGCTGAGCTGGGCGACCCACAGGCGCTCTTCATCATCGAGCTGGGGATCATTGTCATAGGCAAGGGCAACGCGCTTGGCGAGGCCACTCTCATCAAACTCACCCTCTAGACCCAGCTTGCAATCGGGCATGGGGTTGCCATCGGGGGCCTTGCCAACGGCTTGGGGAGCGACAGAGGCCTTGGCAGGCTTGTCTTTCTTGAACATTCTTTTTAACCAACCCATGGGATGTCTCCTCAGGAAAACGTGGACGAACGGTGGCTGGTGTGGATACACCGGAGATTAAAGCAGTGCCATCACAGCTAGGCCCTCTCAGCCGGGAGCTGGGAGATTCTGCCTGTCACTGCGGTGGTACGGCTACAGCTCAGCCTAGCGGGTCAGGCTGATGCTGTCGGTCATGAAAGTAACGTGATATCTGTGTGGATAGCGGGCGACTTAACAATGAATTAAGTCGAGCTTTGGGGTTGCTCTGTTTTTTTTGGGCTGAGATCGCCCTTCTGCGGCCCAGAGAAACCCAATGAACCTGGCCAATGGTCATGGTTGCTCAAAGCATCGCCGTCCTAAATCGCCGTCCTAAAACACCGCCCAAGCAATATTTTGTCACCAAGAAAAACCAAAGTTTACGTTAAAGTCGGAGCCGCCAAGGCCATTTTGGGGAACCCTTGGGATGGCCCATCGCTGCCCCAGGTTTGCTGCGATCCACTTGTAATCAACTTTTTAGGACCCAAGCCCATGACTCAGTCTTCGTCTGGTGACAATAAGAAGGTCGTTGCCGGTATCTGCGGCATTTTGCTGGGTGCCCTTGGCGTCCACAAATTTATCCTGGGCTACAACACGGAAGGGCTGATCATGCTGTTGGTCACGGTGCTGACCTGCGGCTTTGGGGGCGCGATTATCAGCATTATTGGCTTGGTGGAGGGCATTATCTACCTGACCAAGAGCGATGAGGAGTTCATGGCCACCTACCAAACGGGCACCAAAAAATGGTTCTAGGGGAGAGGGCGCAGGCCCAAACTGTCTCCCACTCCGGCGCTGGGGGATTGTCTCGCTGGGGCTATTGTTGGCGCTGGGGCGCTGGGGGATGGGCGATCGCCCTGGCCCTGGCCAGCCATGGCTATGGCCAAGGCTGGCAGCTTCCCCATTGGCATTGCCTCTTTCAGGCAAGCCTGGGTATCCCCGGCCCCGGCTGTGGTCTGACCCGCTCCTGGATCGCCCTGGCCCAGGGAGATGTGCTCAAATCTCTCCAGTTTCATCTGCTCGGTCCAGTCCTGGCCCTGGGGGCATTGATGCTGGTCTGCCAGGCCGCTGTGGAGCTGGGGTTAGGCTTGCCCCTGGCCGCTGCTCCGGGCCCTTGGGCCCGGCTGGATTTGCTGGGCCTGTGTTCGCGTCGCGCCCGGCTGCTGGGCTGGGGCTTCGCAGGCGTGACGCTGATCTACTATGGCCTACGTCTCTATGGCCGCTACAGTGCGGTGTACGGTGCAGGGCTCTTGCCCAGCGCGTTGGAAAGCTCTGGCTTCTGGCAGTTCATTCAGGTCGGTGCGGCCCAGCTTTAGTGCAGGTGTAGGGTAGGTTGCGGCGCGATCGCCCAGGTGAAGATGGGCGATCGCGCAATTTGGACGAAAGACACCGTTTCAGGAGTTTACCCATGGCCAACAAAGGCATGAGCCCCAAGAGAACCGCCCTTGCCCTGGGGCTCGCCCTGCTGGGGGCAGGCTATTTTGGCGCATTCAGCAGTTTAGAGATCTACGCGGGAATCAAGCCCCTCGTGACGTTGTTTCCCGTGCAGGTGGGGCTGCTAATTTATGTACTCTGGTGGCGCAAGCGGGGACAGCGCCTGGAGCAGGAGTGAGCCGACAGATGGGAGCGGGTAAGCCTGGGCAGATCGGAATCCTCTGCGGCGGTTTCGCAGGCGGAGGGCAAGGCGGATGCCGCCAAGGTCAGCCATGGTCGGGATTTCGGGTGTTTTGAGCCGTTCGCCGTTGCCGAGGAGCAGGAAGGAGTCGTCAGGGCAGTTGCGGCGGACGATGCCGTTAGTAATCCAAAGTGCAGCTTCTCTGTGACCCTTTACCGCTTGACTGTAACAATTGAGCAGCTATGCAGCTCGTGAACATCAACAGCTAGCCAACCCAGGCTCGTACATCCTCGTCTAGCCATGGTCCTGGCGGTGGCTGACCATAATCCAGAAAATAGTCATATCCCAACTGCCCATACAGCTCATTCACCAGCCCCTGCAAATCCACCACCGGCTCCCGATCCCCCACCCGCAACGGCAACAAAAACGCCGGAATCGCACCATCCACATCAAACGGAAACAAATCCGCCGCCGGACGACTCTCCCCCCGACTGACCAAAATCCGGTAATGACTCCTAGCTTCAAAATCCCCCAACGGCAAAGGCTCCCCACCTCGCAAAAGATCAATCTCTACCAAATTAGTCTGGCTCTCCAAAACCATCTGTCGCTTATGCAAATACTTCCGCCGCCCCTCCCCTTGCTTATTTGCAGGCGATAACACCTCGATCGCCGTCACAACTTCCTTCGTCACCGCATCCTTCACCTCAATAAATGCCTGACGCATCTCCACAGGCTGCGGCAAGCAAATCTTCACAGGCTGGACAAGCTGCCGTGGCTCCATCACCGCTGTCTCGGCGGGGGTTGCTGCTGTCGTAGTACGTCGCTGCTGCACCGAAACATCTGGCCGACCAATGGCAATCGAGCCTGACTCAGTCAGCTTATAAACCCACTTATCTGTCACCACCCGGTAATTTGGCAGCAACTGCGGCACCAGCGCCCTCGCCAAGGATGCAATGAGCTGATTATGAAAGTCAGACCAGTAATCTGGCTGCTCCAAATAGGGGTTCATGCCTGGGAACGGATTCGTCATCGTAGACTCTCCACAGCGATGGTTCCATGATAAGGTCCACCTTTTCACGATGGAGAATATGACGAGAATCCGTTCTATAAGTGGGAAATCGATTCCCTGCGCTATGTGATTTAGACCGTGTTGCCCCCGCAAGTCTCGAAGGGGTTCGTGCTATTCATTCATGTTGCGATAGGTAGCAACGGCGGAGGGTGAAATGCGGTTGAGGTAGCGGAAGATCCAGTACTTAAATACCGTATCGAGAATTACGGGGAAAGTCGCGATGAATAGAAAAATAAATGAGCGACTCTCGGGCAGGCCAAAGTGCCGGGCCACTCCCTCTAGGATCACTTCCCAGCCGTGGGGAGAGTGGAAGCCAACAAACATGTCGGTGAAGAGAATGATGATGAAGGCCTTGGCGCTGTCGCTTAGGCCGTAGATCAACTCATCCATGAAGGTTTTGAGAATCGCGATTTGGCGGTTGCTGGTAACCAAAATCACCACAAAGGCCAGCACAGCCAGTAAATCGGAGAAGACATTTTTGATTGCATCGGAGCCTCGCCCCTGGAAGGCGCGATAGACCTCAGCGGCTTCGAGTTCCATGCGCTCCTCTAGCTCGCTCTCGCCCAGGCGGGGAATTTGGTGGGTCAACATTTTAAACTCTAGGCGATCGCGCACCCGCTGAATCTCCCCAAAGGCCTCCTCTTCCATCTCCCCATTGATAAATACCTGCTCTGGGCGATCGCGGCGAAAATAGTCCACCGCTGGCCCGACCACAAAGGCCTTGGAGAGGTGGTGGGTCAAGAGGGGCACAATCACCAAAATCAGCACAAACCTGGCGGCGAGGGCCGTCTGGGCGCGGGAGATGCGAAAGGACTGCACCACCTCCTGTTCAGCCTCTGGATCGAGGTCGCGGCGGAGGCGATCGAAGGTGCCCAGAATCGAACGGGGCACAAAGCTCGTCTGGCGGGGGCCGCCTGGGCCTGAACGGCTGCCTTCACCTGCACGGCTGCCTTCACGACTGCCGCCTGGGCGGCTGCCTTCGCTGGCGCTGGGGCGGTTGAGCCCCCTGCCATTGCGTTCCCCTGGCTTGGCCTGGGCGAAGAGGGGCGAGAGGGATGAACTGGGGGCCGCTGGCTCTAGGGGCACTAAGGCCCGTGCATCGGAGGCAAAGGGGGGCAGAATGCGATAGCGATCGAGGGTGGCATCGATGAGTTGCAGCTTCTCTAGGATCAACCCATCCCTGGCTAGGCTATCCTCGGCCCGGCTGTCGCTTGGGCGATCGCCCTCAAAACCAAAGGCCTGGGGAGAGGACAGCTTGAGAAAGGTCTGGCTGGTGCGAAATTCGCCCAGGCGAACGCGGGCCAGGCGCAGTTGTTGGCTAATCTCGCTGCGAAAGTAGTTGTAGACGTTGGCGCTGTAGTCGCGAACCTCGGGGGCAAGGGTTTTGCCATCGAAATGTTCATCTTCAATGGCCTGGATTTTCAGGATCGCTTCATAGGCCTGCTCTAGGGCGCGATCGGGGGTCCGGTCCACCCAGCCTCGCAGCCCGGCAAAGGCGCGGCCCAGTTGATTCAACACAGACGATGACTTCATAGTCACGATGCCTTGGTAATAGTCACGATGCCTTAGCAATAGTCACGATGCCCCAGCAGCAAGCACGCTGCCCCGGCCACAGAGCGGGATAGCGCTACCCTAGAAGGCGGCCTCTAGGGCCTTCCCCCAGCTTAAAGCCCATTTTGTTCCCTAACGGAATCTTCCGGTTCCCTCAAGCTTGCCCCCAATCTCCCCCTGATTTTTCCATGACTGCTTCTCCTGCGCTCTGGATCACTGGCCCGGCCCGCAGCGGCAAAACCGCACAGCTCGTGGCGCTGTTTCAACAATGGAGCCAGTCTGGTTCGGATTCGCCCGGTTTGGATTCGCCCGGTTTGGATTCGCCCGGTTTGGATTCTATGGGCCAAGCGGGTGCCAATGTTATGAACCCAGTTATGAACCCAGTTACGAACCCAGCCCGCCCAACCCCCCTCAACCAGAACCCAGCGCTGCTGGTCTTTGCCGCGACAGGGGACAACCGCCTCAGCCTGGTGGAACGCCTGACGGAGGCCACCCAGGGGCAATGTCCGATTCGCTCGACCACGCCCCTGGCGTTTTTTGAAACAGAAGTGACACTGTTTTGGCCGCTGCTGGTGGCGCGGCTGGGGCTCAGCCCCCAGTTTCCGCTGCGGCTGCGCCCCGAGACCGAACAGGCCCTGGCGCGATCGCTCTGGCAACCGCTGCTCAACGATGGCTCCCCCCTGGCCCAGGAAGGCATCAGTCCCGATCGCATGGTGCGCCGCATCCTCGACATCCACCTGCTAGCGGCTTCGGCCAACCTCAGCGCCGAGGCTGTGGGGCCGCGCCTCAAGGGCGGCATGGCCAGCGCCCTGGGCAGCGAGACCCTCTGGCAGGCCATGGGGGAAGCCCTGCTTCAGTGGCGCAGTTGGTGCCTCCAGCGGGGGCTGTTGACCTATGGCATTTTGACGGAGCTCTATGGCCAGTCCCTGCTGCCGGATCCCAGCTATCAGCAGCAGTTTCTGCGGCGCTATGATGGCCTGCTGGCCGATGATGTGGATGAATATCCCGCCCTGGCGGAGGCGCTGTTTGGGTTTACGATCCGCCAGGGCTGTCCCACGGCCTTGACCTATAACCCCAATGGCGGCACCCGCCTGGGGTTTGGGGCAGATCCAGAAGCCCTGGCCCGTTTGGCGGACCATTGCCAGGTGATGCTGTTGGATCCGGCTGCCGATAGCCTGGAGCCTCGCTATGGGGAGGCAGTGCTGCGATTGGTGGGTGGGGATGGGCTGGGCGTGGCGACCGATCGGGCGGTGGATCTCGCAGATTTCTGGGAGGGGCCGTTTCGCACGGTGGAAACCATGGCGCGATCGCAGCTCCTGCGGGCGATCGCCGATGAAATCATCCAGGGTGTCACCCAGGGCCAAGTCACCCCCGCCGACATCGCCATCCTTGGCCCCGGCATCGACCCCATCGCCCGCTACAGCCTGATGGAAATCCTCCGCAAACAAAACATTCGCCTAGAGCCCCTGCTGGAACAGCGGCCCCTGTCCAGCGCCCCCATGGTGCGGGCCTTGCTGACGCTGCTGGCCTTTATCTATCCGGGCTTGGGCCAGCTCGTGGCGGTGGATCAAGTGGCGGAGATGTTGGTGGTGTTGAGTTTGGCCGTGGTGCCTGGGCCGGTCAAGCCGGATTCTCCCGACCGCCTCGATAAACCCAGCGATCCCGAACCCAGCCGTAATTCCGAGACTCCTAGCAGCCCCCAGCGGGTCATACCCCAGATCGACCCCGTCCGGGCGGGCCTGCTGGCCGACCATTGCTATGCCCCCAGCCCGGACCTGCCCCAGCTCCTGCCCGTGGAGCAGTTCCTGCGCTGGGATCGCCTCGGCTACCAGGCCACAGCGGCCTACCAGCGCCTGGGCCAATGGATCGAAAACCAGCGACTCCAACAGCAACAGCGCCTCACCCTCACCCCGGTCGTGGTCCTAGATCGCGCCATTCAGACCTTTCTGTGGAATGGCAGCCTGCTCAGCTATGACCAGTTGGCGGCATTGCGAGAGCTGATGGAAACCGCCCAACATTTCTGGCAGGTGGAGGCCCGCTTGGAGCAGGTCCAGGGGGCTGGCTCGGGGTCGGGCGCGGCGATGGGGAGCGATCGCGCGACCCCACGCCCCCATCGCCCGCTTCATCGAACTGCTGCGCAGCGGAGCCGTCACCGCCAACCCCTACCCCGCCAAGCCCCTAGAGCCCCAGCCCAATGCCGTCACCCTGGCGACGATTTTTCAATACCGCATCAGTCGTCCGCGCCACCGCTGGCTCTTCTGGCTCGATGCCAGCTCATCGCTCTGGATCACCACAGGCACCGGGCTCTTTGGCGCGGGCGTATTTTTGCAATCCCACCGCCAAGCCCAAAGCAACGCCGATGCCCTCCACCTCGCCGAGGCCCGCCTGGAGCAAAGCCTGCGCAACCTGCTGGGCCGCGCCACAGAGCGCATTTACCTCTGCGCCAGCGAACTCTCCACCAGCGGACAACCCCAAATGGGACCGATGCTGCCGCTGGTGGAAGTGGCTGCGGCCATAGAGGTCAGGGAGGGATGAGCCATCCTGGATTCACAGCTGTAAAACACCCTCACCCCAGCCCCTCTCCCAGGGCGAGCTACGGTGTACATACAAGTTGGCCCTGGAGAGGGGAGAAACTGACATTCCCCCAGATTGTTCCTCGCACCAGAGCCAGGGTGGAGCATGTCTTCGGCTCTATGGTCAACGAGATGGGAGGCAAGCTTTTGCGCTCCATTGGTCTGGAGAGGGCCAAAGCGAATCTGGGTCGTAAAGATGTCCCGACCTAGGAATCACCTTACAGCAACGCTGGATCGCGGAAAGCCGCCCAGGTGGCCTGATAGGCTGCCTGCAATTGCTGGGCCAGAGCCGATAGATTGTGCGCCTCCCGCCGATGGGCTTGGTGCTCCATCTGCTGGCAGAGCTGGGCGAGGCGGTGGGCTCCCAGGGTGGCACTGCTGGACTTGAGGCTGTGGGCGGCGAAGCGAAGCTGCTCAAAGTCCGCCGCTGCCGCTCCCTGGACGATCGCCCCCAAAAGCTGGGGCGCATCTTCGCTGTAGAGATCGAGGATGAGGGCTAGGGCTTCGGCGGGCTCTCCGCCCATGGCCTCTAAGCTTTCCAGAAGCTGGGCGCGGTCGATTAAAGGTTCCATGGTGCAGGAAAGAGATGGGGATGGCTGGGCAACGGCGCGATCGCTGGGCTCAGGCTTATTGGCTCAGGGGCGTTGACCAGGGGAATCAACCTCAAAAGTAGGTGAATTGATCCAACATAGCCAAACTCGACCCCATAGACCCCAGGTGAGTTCCCCCAAATACCCCTCAATCCGCGCCGGAAGCCTCGCTCTTGCCCAGCCAAGCGATTTGATTGCCCCCGGCGGTTTTCGCCTGGTAGAGGGCGCGGTCAGCCAGGTCCAAGATTGCGCCCTGGGTGAACTCTCCCTGGGGGAGGATGGAGCTGACTCCAGCGCTGATGGTGACGCGATCGCGCAACAGCACACCCCCCCGCTGCCGTCCAAACAAATGGGGAATTTGCAGCCTCCACACCGCCTGGCGAATCCGCTCCGCCACGTAGGTCGCGCCCCGGCGAGGCGTGCCGGGCAGCACAATGGCAAACTCTTCTCCGCCATAGCGGGCGGTCAAGTCGCCGGGGCGGTGGATATTCTCCCGCAGGGCCTGGGCGACCTGCTGGAGGGCGCGATCGCCCTGGGGATGGCCATAGTTATCGTTGTAGGGCTTAAAGCTATCAATATCGATCATCACTAGGGAAATAATGCAGCGCTCACGGGCGGCCCGCCGCCACTCCTTGCCCAACTCCAGATCAAAGCAGCGGCGATTGGCCAAATTCGTCAACATATCGGTCATGGCCAGGGTCTTGAGCTGTTGATGCTCCTCTCGCATCAGCGCCTGCTGGCGCGCCTGTTCCACCAGCAACCGCAGTCGATGGCGCAGCACCGGCCAGCGAATCGGCTTGGTGATATAGTCCATGGCTCCTGCCGCAAAGGCGCGATCGATGGAATCTTGATCCTCCAAGCCAGTAATAATTAACACCGGCACCGGCAGCCCTGCCTGGCGTAGCAGGGCCTGGCAGCAATCAAAGCCATTCAGCTCTGGCATCAGGGCATCCAGCAAAACCAAGTCCGGCTGTTCCTGGCGAAAGCAAGATAGACATTCAGCACCATTGGTCGCCACCACCACCCGGTAGCCATCCTGGCGCAGCCAGCTCTCCAGCAATTTGCGGATCACGGGATCATCATCCGCAACCAGCACGAGGGCAGCAGCTTTGGCCCTCGCCGATGCATTGCCCGACAGAGCATTGCCCGACAGAGCATTGCCTGGCAGAGCATTCAAGGGCAGATCATTCAAAGGCACAGGACTCATACGAACGCCCTCAGTTCCATTCCTAGGATGCCCGGCTCCCAGGCCTGGAAAACGGTCCCGTGATCCCCGCCATATCCCCCGTCATATCCGCTTGGTCACATCCACCTGACCAGGCCTGCCTCGGGGCAAACCAGCCCAATCCCGACCCTAGACCATCTGCCAGGGCTCCTGGAGCAGGTTTTCATCCAAAATCCGCTTGGGTCTCAGCAGCAAGACCAGCTTGGCCAACAGCGGCTCCGCTGGCGCAGCGGCGAACCAACGGAAGGCGAGCTGACCGTCATCCTCCACCAGGTAATAGTGATCACTATCCCAATCCACTGCCCCTAGATCCACCACTGCGGCCAAGGTTTCCACCTGATCCGGCAGCTCCTCGGGCAGGTCCGTGGTCGAGCAAAAAATCGCCGCCGGGCGCTTGGCCCAGAGCACCACCTGCCAACCCGGCAGGGAGAGCCAGGTGCAGGGCTGTTCACTGCGCACCAAGCGAAAGGGGCCGGTTTCGCTGACGGTGGGAATTTGCGCCAGGATCTCCGGGGCGAGGGGAAACTGTCCAGCGACGGGAACCGTGCGGGGCAGCTCATCCTCCTGCTCCAAGCGATAGAACGGCAGCCGGGGCGGCTTCTGTTCGGCCACCACAGTGAAGTCCGTCAGCAAGGTTTGCAGGCGTTTGCGGGCTCCATCGCTCTGGGCATATTTCAGCCCCTGGGCAATCAGCCGGGAGCGATCTTGCAGGTCCGATCGCTCCCGAGCCCGCTTCCAACAAAAATAGGCCACCGCATCTCCAGGTTCAGGGGTGAAGCTTTGGGGGGCGGGCTGGAGCCAAAGAAATTCCTTAAAGTCCTTGGCCAGGGCGCGGGCTTCATCCAGGTCGAGGCGACGCTCCAGGGCAAATTCAGCGGCTTTGATGCGGGCGGCCTGGTCGAGCTGGCGCAGTTCGTAGAGGATGTCGCTGCCGGTTTGGCGGTAGTGGGCGATCGCCCTGCTGTGGCCCCCCCCTTGTTCCAAAGAATCAAACACCTGGCTGCCGACAATCACCTGAAGCTGCTGCACCGGCTCAAAGCCCGTCTCTTCAAAAATATCCATGGGATCATAGTTGGCCCCCTGGAGCTGCTTGCAGGCCCGCCCCCAGGCCAGCCAACCCTCTTCCTTGCGGCGGAGCTGGCGGATCAGGCGGGTGGCAACCTCCTCGCTGAGCTGTTCGGCGGGGCGTTTGAAGGGGCTGGGGGAGGCATCGGGCATGGTTTTGCAGCGTTCTGTAGCAGGGTCTAGGGCAAGCTTTTAGTATAGACAACGGCCTCAACGGGAAACCTGGGGCGTGATGATTCGTTGCGGGTCTTCTGGCTTGGCCCCCCGAAAGGGGTGAGCAACCAAACCTCGTATCCAAAACCCACAAGTTTACGGAGTTTTAGGAAGCATCACCCCCTGGCAAGACAGTGCCCATAGCTGTCCAAACCACAAGTCTAGGCCACAGCCCTACCGCCCCGTTCCCCCCGTCCAATCCGCCCGACGCTGCCGCAACTGCGTCTCCTCCAGAATCTTGCGATTCACCGCCATCAGGTCCGCAATCAAGGCAAACAGCCAAAGCTGCACCCCAATCAGCAGCAAGATCGCCGCCAGGATCAGGCTAGGAATACGCGTGCGATCGCTCCCCGCCGCAAAAAAAACCAGCCAGCGAATCCCCAACAGCAGCCCCAGGCCAAAGGGCAGACTGCCCAAGAAAATGAAAAACCGCATGGGCCGGTAGGTCATGAAAATGCGCAGAATCGTAAACAGCGATCGCCGCACATACACCGGAATACTCTTCACCAACCGCGACGGTCGCAAATAGCCATTGGTCCGAATCGGCACCCCCACAACCGACATGCCCCGCTGGCCCGCCTGAATGATCGTCTCCAGGGTGTAGGTATATTCATTAAACACATTCAACTGCAACGCCGCCTCCCGGCTAATGGCCCGAAAACCGCTGGGCGCATCTGCAATTTGCGTGCCGCTGGCTGCCCGCACCACCCAGCTTCCCAGCTTTTGCAGCAGCTTCTTGGTGGGAGAAAAATGTTGAATTTCTGAAATTGGTCTTGCGCCCACAACAATGTCCGCTTCCCCTCGCAAAATCGGCTCGATTAGTCGGGGAATGTCCGCCGCGCAGTATTGATTGTCGGCATCGGTGTTGACGATGATGTCGGCTCCGGCACGGATGCAGGCCTCTAGGCCCGCCATAAAGCCCCGCGCCAGGCCCTGGTTGTGGCGCAGTTGCACAATGTAATTGACGCCACAACTTTTGGCCACTTCCACGGTGCGATCGCGACTGCCATCATCAATAATCAGCCACTCCACCACCTCCACCCCCGGCACCCGGCGCGGCAGTTCCGAGAGCGTCAGTCCCAGAGTGCCCTCCTCGTTGTAGCAGGGGATTTGAATGATCAGCTTTTTGTAGGACACAGACATGGGCAGCACCGCAGCGCGTCGGGCCAAGACGCGAAACCAAAAAGGCCAGAACGCTATCTTCTCAGCATTCTGGCCCTAGGGGCAGCCTGGATGATCCATTTCAGGGGCGCGCTAGAGCCCTCGCATTTCCCGCAGCCGCACGGGCCGACAGGGGCTGCCCAGGCAGAGGTAGCCCGGTGGCAAATCCCGAAAGACACTGCTGCGGGCTCCCACAACGGCATTTGCCCCCACGGTGACCCCCGGCGCAATGAAGCAATCCGTCGCTACCCAAGCACCATTGCCAATCACAATCGGTGCGGTGATCAGCCGAAAGCCAGGGTCTTCAGGGTCATGGCTGCCGGTGCAGAGGTAGCTCTTTTGGGAGACCACGCAATTCTGGCCCAGGGTGATCTGGTCCAGGCTGTAGAGCACCGCATCATCGCCGATCCAGCTGTGGTCGGCGATCGCCACTTTCCAGGGATAGGTAAACCGAGCCGTGGGCCGAATCACCACCCGCTGGCCGATCTTGGCCCCAAAGCAGCGCAGCAGCCAGACCCGAAAGCCATTGGCAAAGTGGGGGCTGAGGGGAAAGGCCAGGGCTTGGACCAGCCACCACAGCAGCACAAACCAGCCGGGCCGCCCGCGATCGAAGTGGCTTTGGTCATAGCGGCCCAAATCCATCAGCGATGGCATGGCCAACGGATCGGGCCAAAAGCGTTGGTCCCCCGGATTCAGCGGCTCCATTTCCACCAGTGCAGCTTGGGATGCGATCGCCCGGCTAGTTTCCCCCATATCAACCCCCATGTGACCTCAACGCTGAATGTGCTTGATCTGCCTGTGCTCAATCTGCCTAACAGTTGAATTGAATCTCCAGGCCTAGTGCAGTGAATCGGAAGTTTCTGGACTAGCTTTAGCCGCCCTCATCCCCCAGCCCCTTCTCCCCGCTGTTGGTTTTTGGGGTGAGGGCAGCCAAACTTTAAGCCCCAGACTACTAGGCCGCCGTCACCGTCGTTCCACTCGTGCTCACCTTGGCGGCCTGATTGGCCTGGACCGTCTTCGCATTGTTGAGCGAGCCGCCCATTTGCTGGAGCTCAAACAGCTTGACGCCAATCTGGAACTCATACTGGCTCAGCAGCCGGGCATAGGTGTAGCCCGCTCGGCCATCGAGGAAGCCCAGGCGTAGGAAATAGGTCAAGATGAAGCGCAGGGTCGGCTTGAAGGGCAGGCGCACCCAGATTTTTTTGAGGAACCGCTTGCGCTGGACCGAATCGCCAAACAGGTTTGCGCCGATCGTGCCCCCATCGCCCTTGCCCTGGAGGATGTTGAGATAGACCTTGGCCTCCCAGTTGGAGTAGCGGTTGTGGCGGGCCAGCCAGTGAAACATGTCGCGGTAGTCCTCATGCATCATGTCCTCTTTGAGGTAGCCCACCTTGGAGTTCATGACCACATGTTCGTGGACTTCGTTGTCGCCCGTGTTTTGGATTTCGCCCGTGTTCAGGTCTTCGTAGCGCCCCTGGGCATGTTTGAACAGGCGCAGGTTCCAGTCGGGATACTTGCCGCCATGCTTGACCCATTTGCCGAGGAAGAAGACGCGGCGGTTGATGTAGTAGCCATCGCATTCATCTCGCTCGATCTTTTCCGCGATCTCATCCCAGGAGGCATCGGTGATGCGCTCATCACAATCGACAATCAACACCCAGGGATTGCGGAAGGGCAGGTTTTCGAGGCTCCAGTTTTTTTTTCTTGGGCCAGGTGCCGTTGAAGTGAAACTGTTCGACTTTGGCCCCATAGCGCTCGGCAATCTCGATCGAGCGATCGCTGCTCTGGGAATCGACAACAAAAATTTCATCGGCTCGCTGGAGGCTCTCCAAGCAAGCGGGTAGGTTCTGTTCCTCATTTTTGGCGGGAATCAGAACGGAGACGGGAACCTTTCGGGATGGCGCTGTCATGGTTAATCTTCAGCAGCGAGTGCAAGCGGGTTGGACGATGGGCAATGGCGAATCGACTCTAAAGCTCGACTCTAAAGCTCGAATTCTAAAGGATGCAGCCCCCTCGAAGATCCAAGCACCGGCATCGCCGGTCAGGTCTCTCCGCTCAATCTTCATCGCCGCAGCGATGCATTGCCTTAGTTCTAGTAAGCCCGCAAATGGCCCCGAAGCACCGTCAAGGTTTCAGATAGTCGCTGGATGCGGTGGTCGAGGCGCTGTTTTTCATCCAGCAGGGGGCGCAGCTTGCGGTAGCGGGCGATCGCCAAACTGACCCCATGGATCTCCTCCGCTGGACAGGTGCGCCGCCAGCCACGGCCCTCGCGATCCAGGCCGCAGAGGTGATACTCCCCGGCGGTGGCTGGTTTTTCTAGCCAGCCATCAATGATGGGGCCTTCCTGGTAAAGGCTTTGGATCTGTTGATGGATCTGCTGGAGGGCCTGTTGCCAAGCCACCACCTCTTTGCCAATGTCCTGGAGCAATCCCAGGGGCAGCATGGGGTTGAGGTGATGCTGGTGGGTGCTGAGCTGGGGGGCTTTGGAGCGGGGCAGGTTGGGGGGCTCCACCGCTGGGATGGGTTTGAGCGGGGTGGACGCGGCGGCAGTTTCCGACAGCTCAGGCTGGACCGGTTCAAGGCTGAGCTGCTCCAATTCAGCCTGGCCGAACAGCGTTGCTAGGGTCTCGGCGGTGAGGGCTTCGGCGGCTAGAACTTCTGCCGTAACGGGTTCCGCAGCCAGCAGGGCCTCGACCTCGGAGGGAACGATCTGTGCCACTGCTTGGGCTGCTGCTTGGGCCACCGCCTGGGAGGGCTCTGCCGGGTTGGGCGATCGCCCAGCCCCAGACTTCGCGGTTTTGAGGGTGATCAGCGGCGACTTGGCCCGCGACCGGGGCTTGGCCACCGGAGATTGAAAAGCCGCCTTGGGAACCAAGGGGGGCTGACCTCGGCGATGGATGTGGGCGCGGAACGGCGACTCGCCCCGGCTCCCCCAGAT
>JAAUQQ010000439.1 GCA_012032745.1 Synechococcales cyanobacterium RM1_1_8 | reverse complement strand
CGGGCGACGCCACCGAGTTTGTTTTCCTATGCAAGCGATCGCAAGCGAGATTAACACCTACAGGAGCCAGACCTAACGATCCGCCTCCCCTCCCCACCTCCCCACCTCCAACAACCCCCATGGACAACCCCAACTGGCAACAACAGCTCATCCAACCCGCCCTCTACCGCATCCTCGATGCCAACCTCGATCGCGTCCGCGAAGGCCTACGCATCATCGAAGAATGGTGTCGCTTTGGCCTCAACCATCCGGAATTCACTGAAGAATGCAAATCCCTGCGCCAGGAACTAGCAAGCTGGCACCGGGCTGAATTCCGCAGCGCCCGCGACACCCTCGGCGATGTCGGCACCCACATCACCCACGAACGGGAAGCCCAGCGCGACGACATCAAAGCCGTGCTCCAAGCCAACTTTTGCCGCATCCAAGAAGCCCTGCGCGTGCTGGAAGAATATGGCAAAGTCCAAGACCCCGCCATGGGCGAAGCCTGCAAACAAATGCGCTACCGGGTCTACAGCCTAGAGAGCGAACTGCTGGCCCACGATCGCCACCAAAAGCTCCAAGCCGCCACCCTCTACCTCGTCACCAGCCCCGCCAACAACATCTTCAATGCCGTCGAAGCCGCCCTCCAGGGCGGCCTCCAACTCGTGCAATACCGCGACAAGGACTCCGAAGACACCCTGCGCCTGCAAACGGCAGCCAAACTCGCAGCCCTCTGCCACGACTACGGCGCGCTGTTTTTGATCAACGATCGCGTGGACATCGCCCTCGCCGTCAATGCCGATGGCGTCCACCTGGGCCAGCAGGACATTCCCATCGGCCTAGCGCGGCAGATCCTCGGCCCCAACCGCATCATTGGCCGCTCCACCACCAACCCCGAAGAATTGGCCCGCGCTATCCAGGAGGGCGCTGACTACATCGGCGTCGGCCCAGTCCACGAAACCCCCACCAAGCCGGGCAAGAGCGCAGCGGGCCTGGACTATGTGCGCTATGCCGCCGAGCATTCCCCCCTGCCCTGGTTCGCCATTGGCGGCATCAACCCCGACAACGTCAATGCTGTGGTCGAGGCCGGGGCGCGGCGGGTGGCGGTGGTGCGATCGCTGATGCAGTCCGAACAGCCCACCCTCACCACCCAATATTTCCTGGCCCAGCTCAATCGCCCGAGCCGACCGGGGCGCGATCGCCAAACCGCCCTACCGCCCAATGCCCTGCCGCTCAATGCCGGCAGCATCCCGGCCAACTCCTAGACTCGGGCAGCCCCAGGCTGGGCAGCCCTGGCCTGGGGCCTTACTGTAAAAAGCGCAAGCATTCCACTCAGAACTCCGGAAGCTGTCTACATCACCCATGTCTCAATCCCCCCCATCCCCTGCTGGAGCGCCCAGCCCCACCCCAGCGGCTCCAGAGCAGGCCAGCTTAACCGCCCCCCTGGCCGTAACCCTGGGCGTAACCCTGACCGTCAACGGCAAAGACGTGACCTGCCAGGCTGAAACCTCCCTGCCCCAGTTCCTAGAACAGCAGGGCATGAACCCCAAGCTGGTCGCCGTGGAATACAACGGCCAGATCCTGCACCGACAGCATTGGGAGACCACCCAGATCGGCCCAGGAGACAACCTGGAAGTGGTGACGATCGTCGGTGGCGGCTAGCCCGGTCCTGGCTTGCCCAGTTACCACCTAGCCCAGTTACCACCTAGCCCAGTTACCACCTAGCCCAGTTACCACCTAGCCTGTTCTCCACCACCCTCCGGCAGATGCAAGACCTCTGCCGGATTTTTAGATTTTTTTAAGAAAGTCTGATTAGGCTCGAAAAATGGCTACAAACTTGCCCAAAGGTGTGGAGAACCGGCGTTGGGAGCAGAGAAGTCGGCTCTCCCCCTCCTGAGTTGAGCAAGATAAGATGGGAAGCAACTCACACAATCAAAACAGGCGAAGGTCCGGGGCGGTTAGCTGCCCGGCGCTGCCACTTACCACGACATCATGCAAAACAAGACTGGGCAATTCAAGACTGGAATCAAGAGGTTCTTCACAATGCTGACGAAACGGGCCATGGTGCTGGTCCTCATTACCGGCTTGGTCTTTAGCCAGGCCAGTCCTGCTCTGGCGGCCCGCAGCGGTGGCCGTGCCGGCGGTTTCCGTGCTCCTTCCCCAAGTCGCTCCCTGCCCAGCAGTGGCGGTTCGTACCGGGGTGGCGGCGGCTATTATGGCGGCGGTGGCGGCTACTACGGTGGCGGCGGCGGGTTTGGCTTTCCGTTCATGATTCCGTTCATGTTTGGCGGCGGCGGCAGCTTGTTTTCGCTGCTGATCTTTTTTGCGATCGCCAACTTCCTCTTCAGCACCTTCAAACGCCTTTCCAGCGAAGGCGGCGAGGGCCTCGGCAGCCTCGGCGGCGGCCTCACCAGCAGCGCCAACCCCACCGTCACCGTCGCCAAGGTCCAAGTCGGCATGTTAGCCGCCGCCCGCGACCTACAAACTGACCTCAACCGCGTCGCCCGCACCTCCGACACCAGCACCAATGAAGGCCTCTCGGGCCTGCTGCAAGAGTCGGTGTTGGCCCTGCTGCGCCACCCCGAGTTCTGGGCCTACGGCAACACCGACAGCGAGCAAACCAAGCTCACCCAGGCGGAGACCCTATTCAACCGCTACGCCCTGCAAGAACGCAGCAAGCTAGCCGCCGAAACCCTCTCCAACGTCAAAGGCCAAATGCGCAACAGCGACCTCAAGCCCCTGGGAGCTGGCGGCAGCCTGGTGGAGAGCGCTGGCGAAAACGAATACATCGTTGTCACCCTGGTGCTTGCCTCCAAGGGCAAGCTGGAACTCCCCCAAATCAACAATGCCAGCGACCTGCGCCAGGCCCTGCGCCAGGCGGGTTCGATTTCCAGTGAGGAGCTATACGGCATGGAACTGATCTGGGAGCCCCAAGCTGAAGGCGATGTGCTCACTGCCGATGAGGTGATGGCCGAATATCCTGAGCTTCGTTTGGTGGCCTAGAACCAGAGGGTTCCGTACCGTCGAACCATAGCGATTTGAAGCTGTCCCGGCTTGGGGCAGCCTTTTCCATAGGTCGCTAGTACAGCGCGGCTTCAGTTTTTGTACTAGCCTAAGCCGACCTCATCCCCCACCCCCTTCTCCATCAAATAAGAAAGGGGAGCCGGATCGGAGTCCCGCTCCCCCTGGGGGAGAGGGATTAGGGTGAGGGGGCAAAACTGACGCCCCTGCACAAACGGGCTTAGCAGGGCATAGATCGCTGTGATCACAAGACTGGAACAGAACCTGCCCCCGCCCCAGAGGGCTCGTTTTTCTCAGGTATCGCCTAAAGCAGCCAAGAATTGTTGACAAAAAGTTTCATTAGCTATATCCTCGCTTCCTGACTAGTTCGTCCATGGACCTGGTGTGAGCACCGCAATATATGAACAAACAACTGAAGCCCGTTGAACTTTTCCTGACAGCGACCTTGGCGGCAGGCCTGGTTGCCTGTGCACCTGCTGCTGCTCCCGAAGCGGAGGGCGATGCGCCC
This sequence comes from Synechococcales cyanobacterium RM1_1_8, assembly GCA_012032745.1. Lineage (GTDB taxonomy): Bacteria > Cyanobacteriota > Cyanobacteriia > PCC-9006 > JAAUQQ01 > JAAUQQ01. Next base: position 165 of record JAAUQQ010000439.1, on the reverse strand, counting down.
GCAGCGGTGGAAACTCCTGCTGCTCCGGCAGCGCCAGCGGAAGGCGGCGAAGGCGATGAAGCCCCAGAAACGCCCGAAGCCGAGGCGACACCCGGAGACGATGCAGATGACGGTGAAGGCGGTGAAGGCGGCGAAGGCGATGCAGAGGACGATGAAGGCGGCGAT
>JAAUQQ010000037.1 GCA_012032745.1 Synechococcales cyanobacterium RM1_1_8 | reverse complement strand
GGTGATGAGATTCGGTGATGAGATTCGGTGGTGAGATTCGGTGATGAGACTTGTGCTTCAACCGCTACCCCCAAGGCAAAAATGCCAGCAAGATATCATTGGGGATAGGCGCAACCAGACAGCGCACCATCCACCTTTCTCCCCCCCTCCCCACCATGGCCTACGTCTGCGAACTAGCTCCGGGGCACCAGATCTACCTGGAGAACCAGAGCTCGAAGACAACCCGCGTGATCGTCAGCACCAGTAGCCCAGGGCAGCAACAGCAGGCCTCCACCAGCCTCGCAACGGGAGTCTGGCTAGAAGCCCCCCAGGCCTACCGCACCCCCACGGGGGCCATGTTTCAGCTCGAAACCCGCCAGGGCAGCTTCTGGATCCAGGTCCAGGCGGGCCAAGTCAGCCTCAGCCAGCAGGCAAGCTCCCTGGGCGATCGCGTCCCTCTGCCGCTGCAACAGGTGGCGGATCTGCCCAATTCCCCAGACTTACTGGAGCCGACCGAGCCACTCCAGCCCATGCAGCCGCTACAGCCGCTACAGCCGCTACAGCCGCTACAGCCACTCCAGCCCATGCCGCCCATGCCGCCGCTGACAATGGGAAACATGCAAATCTCCCCCGGCTCCATGGAAATGCGCATGGGCTCTATGGGACTTTCGATGAATGCTGCTCAAAATCCAGCCGCCGATCCCTCTCCCAACAATCCTCCCCCTCGCAGTCCTGCTGCTGAGCCCCAGCCGCCTGCTACTGAACCACAGCCGCCCGCTGCTCGGCGCTTCTGCCGCCAATGTGGCACAGCGGTAGACCCGGAAGACCGGTTCTGTGGGAGCTGTGGCCAGGCGCTGAAGTAATCGGACCGCTACCCCCCAGCTCACCAACCCCCCAGCTCACCCATCCCCCAGCCCTCAATCGGCCTCCAGCCGCTGCACGGGGCCTAAATAGCGCTCCAGGTAGGGCGAAAACACTTCGTAGATCAGCGTCAGCGGCTTGCCGTGGTGCCAGAACAAATAATGCCGTCCCCAGAACGGTCCCGGCTGACCAAAGGCTGCTTCCAGCGCAGGGGAATGGCCATAGTGCAGCCCCTGAACATCGCGATACAGTTCCGTGCGCAGCCTGGCCAGGCTGCGCCAGATCGGGATTGAACGGTTCTGTAAATATTCATCCACATGGCTGGCTTCCCACCAGGAGGTGGCATAGGCCAGGCGCTGGCCGGAGGCGGTCTTCAGCCAAACCTGTCGCCGCAGCCTCGGCCCCGGCACCACCTGCACCAGTTCCGGAGCGCCATCGTCGCCATTGCCCACAGGGGACATATCAATCACATCAACTTCCGTGGGCTCCCCAGTGAGCAGTTGGAGGTGGCGCGTGGGGGAGCCATCGCCCAACATCAGAATTTGCCAGGGGGGGGCTAGCTGGCTATGGGGCAGGCCCTGTTGCACCCCCGCTTCGCCACATTCCCACAGGGGCGCTAGCAGGTGCCAGGCAGGGGCGGTGGAGTCATGGCGGGGGTTATGGCGGGGGGCGGTGAGGGTCATAGGCTGTTACACAACTTAATCTTTTATTCATTTTAGTCTCCCAGCCCCCATCGTGATGGCCTGCGTCAGGTCACAAGCTGTCCCAGAAAAATCTTCTATGATGGGGGGTTAGAGCCAGGTTTTTGCCTGGCCCGCTGAATGCGCGTGGTGCTGTTGGTAACCCCAATCCTATGACCCAAATTTTAGTCATTGAGGATGAAGAATCTGTTCGCAGCAATATGTTGGAGCTGCTGGAGGCAGAAGGCTTTGTCCCCCTGGGTGCCGGTGGCGGCAAGGAAGGAATCGCCCTGGCTCGGGAACATCACCCCGATCTGATTCTTTGTGATGTGACGATGGCTGATCTGGATGGCTATGGGGTGCTGGCGGCCTTGCAGGGGCAGCCGGAAACGGCAACCATTCCCTTTGTGTTTGTCACGGCCAAAACCGCGCGGGAGGACTGGCGGCAGGGGATGCAGTCGGGGGCCGATGACTATTTGACCAAGCCTTTTACGGGGCAGGAGCTGGTGGCTGCGGTCAATGTGCGCATCGGCAAGCGCGCCCAGGTGAATCAGCTCCAAAACCAGCTCCAGGCGATGGAGCAGCTCAATTTGCTCAAGGATGACTTGATCAGCACGGTCTCCCACGATCTGCGTACGCCGTTGATGAATATGAAAATGGCGATCGAGATGCTGCGGGTCTCCCAGGATGCTGCCCAGCGGGAAAAATATCTCGAAATCCTGCGCAATGAATGTCTGCGGGAAACGGAGTTGGTTAACAATTTGCTGGAGCTTCAGCGGCTGGAGAACCAGGGCGATCGCCTCTGCCAGGAAGCGATCGACCTCACCCTCTGGCTGCCTGAGCTGATCAAGCGTTTTCAGGTCCGTCTCGATGCTGCCCAGCAGGACTTTCAACTGGAGTTTCAGCTCGGTGGTGCTGCCGTCTTGCCATGGGTCCAGTCCGATCGCCACAGCCTCGACCGGCTGGTTGCTGAGCTGTTCAACAATGCTTGTAAATACACCCCCGTCGGCGGCAAAATTCACCTTGCTGTCAGTTTGGATGGGGTCTTGGCCAGCGGTTTGGGCGACTTGGCCCCCAGCTCTGGCCCCCAGCTCGATCAGCCGCTGCTGCCGTCCCGCTTGAAACTCACCCTGAGAAATCAAGCCCAGATCCCGGCAGAGGCGCTGCCCAAGCTGTTTGAAAAGTTTTACCGGGTGCCCGCTGCCGACCATCGCCAGCAGGGGGGGAGCGGCCTTGGGCTAGCTTTGGTCAAGCGTTTGACCCAGGCGCTCCAGGCTGAGATTGCCATTGCTAGTGATGGGGGCTGGACAAACGGTGACGCTGGGCCTTCCCCTGGCTTTGGCGCAGGAGTGAGGATTGACTTGGGGACTTCCAGCGATTGAATCATCCAGGTCGAGCTTGGGGCTTGGCAGGGCGTTCCGCTGAACGCCCCTACGGTCGAACAATACTGACTGCCCATCTCCCCAATTTGGATGCTTTATTCCTTAGAAGTCACCTAGGCGGTGGAATTAGACAGCATCGCGGCATGGGCCTGGGGGGATGCTGTTGCGCGATTCGTCTGGGTGGCAGGGCCGGGGCGGGGACAGGAAAGGACATGGCAGTGCCATGCCCCTACCGGTTATTTGGCGTAGGCATCGCCCTCGTAGGGCTGGAATCCAACGCTGGGGTAGTTATCGGTGTCTGAAAAGATTTCAAAGAAGCCGTCAAAGACAAACTGGGCCGCATCCAGAACGGACTGAAGTGCTTTCATCGGTGTTCTCCTTGGCGAGGTCGGAATTAGGGACGGGCTGTCCCCTGGGCTGGGTCGCGATCGCGCCCAGCCAGGAAGTAGTCCGGCGATGACCTCGGTTGATCCCCACTCTAGGCTCCAGCCCACTGACTGGGGTGAAATCCCCATGGTTTGTGATGAGGCGTTAGGATTATTCGCCTCCGGGCAAGCACTTACCCTAGTTTAGGTAAAGGTTATGTCGCGATCGCCCGGCGATCGCGCTCCTGGAGAATCACAGCGGCGATCGCCAAATCCACGGGCGTCGTCACTTTCAAATTGGTCTCCTCCCCCAAGACAATCTGCACTGGCAGGCCACAGGCCTCAAACAGCGCCGCATCATCGGTCACCGCCCAGCCCTGGTCCCGCCCCCGCTGGTGGCACTGCCTCAGCCGCTCCACCCCAAAGCCCTGGGGCGTCTGGGCCGCCCAGAGACGACTGCGATCGGGGGTCGATTCAATCCGCTGTTGGGCATCCACCAGCTTGATCGTGTCCTTAACCGGCACCGCTGCAATCAGCCCTTCGCAGGTTGCTAGGGCCGCCGTGCAGCGATCGAACAGGGCTGGCGTGGCCAAGCAGCGTGCTCCATCGTGGATCAGCACCTGGGTCGCCCCTGGGGGCAGGGCTTCCAAACCGTTGTAGACCGAATCCTGGCGGCTGGCTCCCCCTTCAACCAGCACCACCGGAACACTCGGAGCCTGGGCTGCCAAAATAGCTTCGATTTCTGGCCGATCCAGATCCTGGCAGATGATCCCAATCCAATCGATGGAGTTTGCCGCCGCCGCTGCGCCCAGGGTCCAGGCCAGGATCGTTTGATCTAGCAGGGGCAGCAGCAGCTTGTTGCGATCGCTCCCCATGCGCTTGCCAACCCCCGCTGCGGGAATGAGTAAATGCACAAATACCAGCCTTGGTCAGTCTTCGAGCTGCCAGTGTACATTGAGAAACCCACCCCGAAACCCCCCGAAACCAGATTCACCCAAAGCAACCGCAGCGCAGGGGGGAGGCGATAGTAGAATGGGAGGCGGCGTCATAGCAGAAGATTCTTATCATGCGCACCCTGGCCCTTGTCCCCGGCGGGATTAGCGACCAATTCCTATTCTTTCCAACTCTGAGTAATCTTCAGCGGTTATATCCCAATGCCCACATCGACGTGATTACCGAGCCCCGCTCCGTGGGGGCCTACCGGGTTTGCCGCGATGCGGAAAAAGCGACGGCCTTTGACTTTGGCGATCGCAACAGCCTCGCCGACTGGGGCAACCTCCTGGGCGTCATGCGCGAAAAGGAATACGATGCCGTCATTTCCCTCAACAACAGTTGGGGCATCGGCCTCATGCTCTGGCTGACGGGCATTCCCAACCGCATCGCCTATGAAGGCCCAGCCAATCCCTTCCTCACCCAAACCGTCGCGAAACAGCCCGGCCAATACAAAGCCGACATGTTCCACGACCTGCTCCAGGGCCTAGACATCCACAGCCCCTGCCCCGCCCTCTCCATCAGCGTCCCCCGCAAGGACATTGAATGGGCCGAGACCGAACAAAAGCGCCTTGGCCTCGGCAGCGGCGGCTATATCTTGATCGATGGCCGCACCGAATCGGGCGATCCCAAGGACAGCTACCCGCTCAATAGCTGGAAGCTGGCCCTGCAAGAAATCCTAGAGCGCCAGCCCGGCACCCCGATTGTGGTGGTGCAAGAGGAGGGCCACAGCCTAGCCCAGGAGCTGGTGGATGCAGGCCTGGCCGTCAAAGCCACCGAGCCGACCGATGTGGGCAAGCTCGCTGCGATGATTGCTGCAGCCAACCTGCTGGTCTCGACCCACCAGGCAGCGCTGCACCTGGCGGTGGCGGTGGAGACCTTTAGCATTGGGCTATTTGGCACCACGGACCCCAAAAATGTCTTGCCCAAAAACGACAAATTTGTCGGCCTGTCTGCCAATACGGGCGATGCCAAGAACATTGAGCCCCAGAAGATTCTGGAGACCCTGATGGGGGGGCGCTTAGGCTGGCCCCTGAGCTCCGGTTTTGAGCCTCTGTGCCCCAAGGTCTTTTTCCAGGGTCTTTTTCTAAGTTCTCTATTTTTTGAGCTGCTTTTTCTTGGCCCGAGCGGCATCCTTCGCTTCGGCTTCGGCCCGTCGCTTGGCCAGGCTGGCCTGGCGTGCCCCCTTCCAGGCTGCTTTCATGCGCTCAAAGTTGTCGGGGAACTGCTCTAGCCCCAGCCAACTGCCCACCACTTGCTCATCCCAGGAAGCAGAGAGCAAGCCATAGCTGAGCCCCACCACGCCGAGGCCCAAGCACAGCAGGCTGGTGCCGACCACAGCCACATTGGGCAAATCGGGGTAGATGTTTTGGCTAATGACAAAGTAGGCCGCCACAAACGTGAACATGCCCAGGAAGCTGGGAATGCCTGAGAAGAGTGCCATGCGGCGCACCATGCGCTGGCTGACTGCATCGGGAATACGGGTTTCTTCTAGGCTGGCCTGGCTGAGGGCGGGGCGGCGATCGCCCGTTCCGGCTGCTTTTTTCCCAGCCTTTTGCTGATTCACAACGCGAGGCGCTTGCTTGGGGCGAGTGGCAGCCTCTTTTGGCTTGCCGCTGCCCGGCTCGAAGGGCAAGCGTCCCTTGTCTTTAGCATCTTTATCTTTAGCGCTATCTTTAGCGCTGGTGTTGCCGATTTTGGGGTCTGGTGCCATGGGAGTTTTGGGTTAGCCAGTTTGAGGATGAGCCAATTTGGGAGCCGCTGGCTTGGGGATTAGCCAACGTTTAGCAGCAGCCAACGGCAACGTTTGCCCAGTCAGTTCCCAAAAATCGGCGACCAGTCACCTCTGTGTCTGAGCGCCGATGGCCTTGCTAATCTGCACCGGCCGTTCTGCACTGGCCGTTCTGCACTGGCCAATCTGCAAAGGTGAGCGATCGCCCCATCCCGATCAACGGAGCTGAGCGATCTTGAGTATCTAGCCGCGAATGCCGAGTTTAGCAATCAAAGCCTTGTAGCGATCGCCATCCTGCTTGCGGATATAGCCCAGCAGCCGCTTTCGCTGGCCAATCATTCTCAGCAGCCCCTGGCGAGAAGCATAGTCTTTGTTGTTTTTCTGCAGGTGGCTGCTGAGCTGCTGGATGCGCTCAGACAGCATGGCGACTTGCAAATCCGCTGATCCCGTATCGGTTTCGTGGACTTGGTAGGTATTGATGAGCGCTTGCTTCTTTTCTTGGGTCAAGGACATGGGTAATCTAACCGCTTGATATCGGGGATTTGCCAAGGCAACAGCCTAAGCAGCGATTCTAAAAGGTATCACAGAATGACCCTAGATTTGGAGAATTTGAGGGAGCTGGAGATCCGGCTAGCTAGCTCAGGACTGGCTCAGCCAGGTAATCGCCTCCCGAATCCAATCCTCCACATCCGCTGTCTTGCTCAAGCTTTTTTGTTGGCCCACCGCATCCAGGGCCTGGACAATTTCTTGGCTGCTGTAGCCCAGGGCCAGCAGGGTCATTTCCACATCCTCTTGCACCGTTGCCACCGGTCCTGCCCCCGGCGCGGTCAGCAGCCCGGCGGATTCGCGCCACTCCGTCAGCTTGGCTCGCAGCTCTAGGGCGAGGCGCTCAGCGGTCTTCTTGCCGATGCCTGGAGCCTGGGACAGCAGGCGCACGTTGCTGGCGACGATCGCCTGGACCAAGTCCGCTGTCGGCAACGTATTCAGCAGCGCCAGGGCCGACTGAGCTCCCACGCCGCTGACGCCGATAATTTGGCGAAACAGATCCCGCTCGACGATGGAGCTAAAGCCAAACAGCGTCCACTGATCTTCGCGCACTTGCAAATGGGTGAAAACTTGCGTGGTTTCCCCGGCGATGGGAATGTCGCTCTGGAGACGGGGCACAATTTGGACCTCGTAGCCCACCCCCTGCACATCCAAAAACAGCATGACGCGGCTATTGGCGCGTTGAATGCCAACCACCACGCCCTTCAAAAAGGTAATCATGTAAGGCCTAGCCTCAGAATACACTGAACTTTATTGTCAAGATTCCAGTGTCTGTCACAACTCCAGCAACAGCCCCCTAAGGCAGTGCTTAAATCCTGGAACCGGAGCGTTTTTTATGGGCGATCGCCGCAGAGACGCTACCATAAGACTGAGCACCAAGGGCGGAATACCCGAGGCGTTTGCGCATGACTCTCTCCTTAGAAAGACCCCAGAAAATCTCACGCTATGCCCAGCGCGATGGCGCGACCTGGGATGACTATGTTGCCCTGCGCGACAATGAAGGGTGCGACTGGAACAAGATTGCGTTTGATGAAGGCTGGCTATGGATAGACATGGGCAAAGAGGGGCCAAATCACGCTTCCTGTCGCGATTTGATCACATTTAAAGCCCAGAGAACAACCGGGCCTGTGCGCCGGATCTGGTGCTCTACCGGGGTGACAATATTCCGAAGTGGAAGCCGAGCCGCGTTGGATTAGTGCGGGGCGCGATCGCCTCCCTGACCTAGTGGGCAAAATTGGTGATACAACTTTGAGCCTCGACTTGGATGAGAGGATGTTTGAGAATTCGCCAAAGCCAGCGATCCCCTATACCCAACAGGCTAAACTGTGCTTCGGTTGGCCGATAAGTCTTCTCCTGTGGTTTGTTTTCAGACCTGGATGGGATTAAGCGATTAAGTTATTGCTCCCTATCGGTCACGCGGCGTAAAGCCCCACACCTGAAGCAAGGTGCTTTACGCCAATTCTCGATAAGAAGGATTTTCAGAAAACAGAACGTCTGTAGGGGCAGGTTTTGCATGGAGTCTATTACTTTGGCCGAAAGGCTGGGGCAAAACCTGCCCCTACCCTAAGCCGAGCCAGGCTCAAAATTGGCCTGAAACGCAGTCCAGATGCAACAACCTTTGCCCTAACCCTGGGATGCCTTCAGGCGCTTGCGCAGGGCAAAACCGCCCCCCGCCAACACCGCACCCACCAAAGCCAGCGGCCCCGCAACATAGTGCATGTGAACATTCATCTCTTGGCTGATCAAATTGACATCAACCCCTTCTTTGCTCACAGGCACGGTGAGAATATCGCCGTGGCCCTGCTCCTTGATAATCACTTCCCAATTGCCGGGAATCTGCTTGTCGGGGGTAAAGGCAAAGCGCCCCTCCGAATCAGTCTTGCCCTCCAGCCAGGGCTTTTCGGGGTGGTCGGGGGAAAAGACCTGGACCGTGGCATCGGCCAGGGGCTCGCCGTGGCTGAACAGCGTCTGGAGCTGGAGCTGATCCTCGAACACATATCGGGTCTCGACGGCGTGGCCCAGGGCTTTGGTGGGAATGGCCAGGGTGGCGATCGCCACCAATGGGAGCAGGATTTTCTTCATAGTGACTGGGAAAGTGACTGGGAAAGTGACTGGGAAATAGTGACAGAGGATCCAGACTGGGTCCAGAACTGAGTGAACTCAACCCCCATAGTATTCAAGAAAACAGGGCTGACCCAAAATTTCAATAAAAATTTCCATCGGAGCAATAGCCTGGATTTTGGGCTGGGGCGATCGCGATTGATACGCCTGGACAGTCCGGGGCTGCGTGCTATCCTCAAGACCGTGCCTGCGCTAAGTTTGAGCTAGATGGCTGGTCTGCCCCACCGCTTTCCCCCCACCGCCGCCCCATCTCCCAATGCCCCCGTTCAGGTCATGGCCGTTGCCGATGTCCGCCCAGATTTGAGCCGAGATTCAGCCCTGGGAGCCGCCTATGGGCCGGGGTTTCTCCCGCTCTTCAAATCCCCAGCTTTGGATGCTCAGCCCCTGGATGAACAGGTTCAAATCGAGCTGCTGTTTCAGTTGGCGGGCCTCGATCTGATGCCGCTGTTCCATGAGGTGGTCGGCGATGTGGTCTATCGCGTGCTCAGCCAGGCTGGGGAGCGCAAGATCTTGCCCATTCCCGAAAAAATTAACCAGCGGGTCTGGGATGATGTGCAGCGGCTCAGCGCGCCGATCGATCCGGCCCTGCTCGATTGGCTGGAGGTGCCCTTGCTGGTGCCCGATCTGCCCGGTCGCCGCAGCCACTGCCTCAATCTGCCTGGCCATCCCCTCCACGGCCTGCGGGCACGCAATTTGCGCAGCGATCGCAACACCCTGCTCTGGCTCTACCAAGAGGCCCAGGAAAACGCCACCGCAGCCCGCCCCAAGGGCTACACCGCCAACCTGGGCGATCGCTTTGGCTTCGATAGCGTGATTGAAGCCTATGGTCAACTGTTGGAATGTCTGGACTACTGCGATCGCTTCAAGTTCGTCTTCCACTTCAGCCGCTAGTTGCCCTCGTCGATGCCTGGGCCTATCTGGCCCCAGACTGCTCCCAAACCAGCGCGACCGGGACGAGCTGGCTTAAAATTGAGACATATAAAACTGGGACATCAACCACCTCCCAGCTCCATTGAGGATCGCAATTGCCCATGGCCAGACGCCGCACCCGCAACCAAGAGCGCGCCCTGCAATGCCTCAAATCCCTCAACCAAGAGATCTCCGCCCAAGCTCTTTACGGCAAGCTGCGCGATCACGATCAGGCCATGGGCCTCGCCACGGTCTACCGCGCCCTCGAAGCGCTCAAGCTCGAAGGCATCGTCCAGGTGCGCACCCTCGCCAGCGGCGAGTCCCTCTACAGCACCATGCAGGAAGATCGCCATCACCTCACCTGCCTCCAATGCAGCAAGTCCATTCCCATTGATGACTGCCCGGTCCATAGCCTAGAAAAACAGCTCCAGCAATCCCACAAGTTCGAAATTTACTACCACACCCTAGAGTTCTACGGACTCTGTAAAGACTGCAACGCCAAAAAAGCAGAACAACCCCAGTAATAATTGAGATTTCAGCCTGTCCAAAACCCACTCTTTTTCTATCGTCGAAATCTAAAAGAGTTACATTAATCACCCCAGACTCTCAAGCTGGGAAGCGAAGCATCCCTGAACCAGTAAAGCTTTACCAAATCTTTACGGTTTAAGTGTCAACGTGAAGCCGACTCCTCCTGAACTCCGTACTTTCCCCAGAAGCTTAAGGTAGTCAACTCACCTCCGGATTTGTCATCTCCGGGCTTGGCTATCGCCACATTAAATCACCACATTACTCAGGGGTAGAACGCATGGTAACAGCGCTAAAATCAGCTGTTATTGGAACTGGGGTGATCTCAAAAGAGCATTTACAGTTTCTCCGGCATTCCGATCAAGCTGAACTTGTGGGCGTCTGCGATCTCTCGCCCGCTGCCTCGCGCTACGCAGCGGAGCAGTTCGGAGCGGCAGCGGCCTACACCGACTACCGGGCCATGCTCGACCAAGCCAAGCCCGATGTGGTCCATATCCTGACGCCCCCCCAGACCCACCAGCGCCTGGCGACGGACTGTCTGGAAGCGGGAGCCCATGTGATCTGCGAAAAGCCCATCACCCTGAGCTATGGAGATTTTGAAACCCTGTGGGAAACCGCCCAGCGCTGCGATCGCCACCTGATCGAAGACCACAACTACCGCTTCAACGAACCCATCCTCGCCATCAACCAACTGATTGAGGATGGCAGCCTCGGCGAGATCCAAGAAGTAGAAATTCGCATGGCCCTGGATGTGCGCAACGAAGGCGGGCGCTTTGCCGATCCGAACCTGCCCTGCCCCGTCCACCAGCTCCCCGCAGGCGTCATCCACGATGTCATCACCCACATGGCCTATCTGGCGCTGCAATACCTGCCCAGCATCGATCGCGTGGCGGCAGCCTGGAGCAACCACGGCGGCGGCGACCTGTTCAAGTATGACGACCTGGATGCGATCGCGATCGGCGGCTCCGTCCATGCCCGCCTGCGCTTCAGCAGCCACACCCAGCCAGACTGCTTCTCCATCATCGTGCGCGGCACCCAGGGCCTAGCCGAGACCGATCTGTTCCAGCCCTACCTGCGCTGCATCACGCCCCGCAGCGGTGGCAAACAGCTCTCTCCCCTGATCAATCAATGGGTCAACGGCTGGGAGCTGATCAACGCCAGCGTCAGCAACTTCCGCCGCAAAGTCCTCCAACAGACCCCCTACGAAGGCCTACACCGCCTGATGGCCCAGACCTACAGCGCCCTCAGCAGCGGCCAAGCGCCTCCCATCAGTTTCGAGGACATGGCCCGCACCAGCCAGCTCGTAGAAGCCCTGCTCGCCCAGGAGAATCGACTATGAAACTTTGGATTACCGGAGCCTCGGGCTTCCTCGGTCAATATGTGGTGGCTGCGGCCCTGGCCCAGGGCCACGAAGTCATGGCCGTCGTGCGCCCCCAGACCAACGCCCAGCGCCTGAGCTGGCACGATCACCCCCGCGTTCAGCTCGTGCGGCTAGACCTGCGCCAGGGCCGGGGCCTAGAAGCAGCCCTGGCCGGGGCCGATGCCGTCATCCATCTGGCCGCCGTCAAGTCCGGCGACTTTTACACCCAGTTTGCGGGCACGGTCCTGGCCACCGAAAACCTGCTCAGTGCCATGGCAGCCCAGGGTATCGGCCAGCTCATTGCCATCAGCACCTTTTCCGTCTACGACTACATCAACATCAAGCCCTGGGGGCTTCTGGATGAATCCGCGCCCCTGGTGGAGAACCCCAAACGGCGGGATGAATACACCCAAACGAAGCTGATCCAAGAACGTCTCTATCGGGAGTTTGAGCGCGACCACCAGGCCCAGGTCACCATCCTGCGCCCCGGCATGATCTATGGCCGGGACAACCTCTGGCATTCCCTGATTGGCGCTGAGATTGGCCCCAGCCGCTGGCTGCGCATCGGGGGCCGCAGCATTTTGCCCATGAGCTATGTGGAAAACTGTGCGGAGGCGATCGCCCTGGCCGCCAGCTCCTCCGCTGCCATCGGCCAAACCCTCAACATCGTCGATGACGAGCTACCGACCCAGCATGACTACACCGAAATGCTGCTGCGGGTCACCGCCGAACCGCCCCGGCTCATCTCAGTGAGCTGGGCCAGCCTGCGCCTGCTAGCCTGGTTGGCGGGCCAGGTCAACCATCGCTTCTGTGCCGACCAAGCCCGCCTGCCGGGCATCTTGGTCTCGGACAAAATCCACGCCCGCTTTAAGCCTCTGCGCTACAGCAACGAATCTGCTAAGCGGCTGCTGGGCTGGGTGCCCCGCTATGACTTTTCCCAGGCCGTGGCGCGGAGCTGTGGCGAGTCGGATCTGTTGGCTGTGGCCCACGACCCTGCCAAGTCGCCCCAGCGGACGGTCGTGCCCTTGGGCGGGGGGTAATTTTTGCTAGGGCGGGTTTTCGCTGCGGCTTGCATGGGCCAGGGCGGTGATGGGCGGGGCAGGGTCGGACAGGGCAGGCTCATGTCCCTGCGGTAGTATCAGGTTTGGTTGAATTCTCATGGTTTGGGGATCTTGCTTTGTTGACTCGTCTTCGTTTTCTGCTTCGGGAAACCTGGCTGGGCCTCCAGCGTGGCGGCTGGATGAATTGGGCCGCCATCAGCACTGTCACTGTGCTGTTGTTTCTACTGGGGGCGGGGATCTTGCTGGGCTGGCAGTTGGACTATGGCATCAACCAGACGGGCAATCAGCTAGAGATTGCCACGTTCCTCAAGAGCGGCGTGGAGGCGGAATCCCTGCTGCCGCTGGTGGAAAAGCTGCCGGGGGTGGCCGGATTGGAGGTGATCTCGAAGGAGACGGCCTGGGCGGCCCTGGGGCAGGATCTGGGCCTGGAAAATATTAAGGGTGTGACCGAACAGCTCAGCGGCAATCCCCTGGTGGATGAAATTCGGGTGAAGGCGCGATCGCCCGAAGCCCTCCCCGACCTAGCCCGACAGCTCAAAGCCCTCCAGGGCGTTGATGATGTGCGCTACCTGCCTGATGTTCTTCAGCAGCTCAATCAACTCAACCAAGGCCTCAGCCGCCTAGGCTGGGGTCTGGTAGCCATGCTGACCCTCGCTGCCCTCGCTGTGATCACCACCACCATTCGCCTGATCGTGATTGCCCGCCAGCCCGAAATTGAAATTCAGCAGCTTGTCGGAGCCACCTCCCGCTGGATTGCCCTGCCTTTCATCTTCCAAGGGCTCGCCTTTGGCTGGATCGGCGGCATGTTGAGCTGGCTATTGCTCCTGGGCCTGCGCCAAACGTTGATCCACATGTTGGCCAGCCAGCCTCCCCTCATCCGCTCCCTGGTCAATGCCCAGGCGATCGGTGCTGGCCAACAGTTGCTCCTGCCGCTGATGTTGCTCGGCTTTGGCGGCGCGGTGGGCATGTTTGGCAGCCTGTTGGCGGTTCAGCGCTCCGCCCGCCCGAGCTGAAGTTTGGGCCAGCGGTCAGGCATTTCAGCGGGCCAGGTATTTCAGCGGGCCAGTGTTCAGCAAGCCAGTATCCATTGCGGTGAGCATTCTAGCCAGATCGCCCTCAATTTTTCCTCCCAGCGCAGTTCGAAAATCTTTTCTGGGCACTATTTCCATAGGGCCTAGCGGAAATCAATTGGAGCGCCCCTACAGCCTCCGATTGTGGATGATGACTGGGAGGGTCCAACCCGGTCACCCAACCCGGTCACCCAACCCGAGCCAGCGTCAGTTTTCTAGGGGGTTGTACTTGCATCCATTCTGGAATTCGTAGCGTTGCCCATCCAGGCTTAAGTAGATTTCAGGTTGTCGGGCCATGCCCAGCCATCGGGCTCCCCATGGCGTTTTGGGTTTGGCCCCCCAGGACTGACTTCCCTACTTTTGGATGCACCATGGACGGGAATGGTAGCACCCCATGGTCTGGTTCAAAATCCCCGCGCATTATGCCGTCACGTCCGCAAATTTAGCGGAACTGGCTCGCTAGAGCCCTCATCAGTCGGTGCAATAAGGAAAACCTATGGGAACTCGTGCAAATCCTGCAAATCACCACACGCGCTTCAAGGGTCGCGGCTTGGGTACTCGCCACAAGCAGCCGCCTTTGAGTGTTTTGGTTCACTGGCGCGTGGATGAATATGTCCGCAACAAGCCCAGTAAGTCCGATTGGCTTCGCTCCGCAATCTTCGAAAAAATCGAAACCGAAGGTTGGCGTCTGGAAGGAGATGAGCTGGTGCCCACTGACCTGCCCAAGGCTTCTGGGATGTAGCGATCGCGGGCGTTGTGCAGACAATTCCCCTTGTCCTTGGACCATTGGAGCCCGTCTCCACCCGCCCCTAGACACATTCAGAAACTCCAAAGACTTGTAGCCATTCTCTGCTGCGAGTCTTTTTTATTGCGGGTCTAATTAATTGCGGGTCTGGGCGGTGTTGCGGGCCTAGGCCAGATTTTTTCCGTAGAGATATTATTTCGCATAGGGATCGATCCAATCTGGGTACTCTTCTGGTTAAGCGACTGTTTCCACGCGTTCTTGATTGATGCTGCCTGAAATTGATATGTCTAAATTGGCCATCCTCTGCGTTGATGACGAGACCATCATCCTCAATAGCCTCCGACGGCAACTCAAACAGGCTTTCAGCGATGCCTATGTCTATGAAGCGGCCGAGAGTGCAGATGAAGCCTTCGAGATTATTCAAGAGCTGGAGGAGGAGGGCAGCGATCTGATTGTGATTGTTTCAGACTGGCTGATGCCCGGCATGAAGGGGGATGAATTTCTCTCCAAGGTCCATGAGGCTCACCCCAGGGTGATCAAAATTCTGCTGACCGGCCAGGCCGATGAAAAGGCCATCCAGCGGGTCCAGGCCCAGACAAATTTGCACCAGTATTTGGCCAAGCCCTGGCGCTCTGAAGATCTGGTGCAATGCATTCGTTCCGGCCTCGAACAGCTCAATCGAGCTTGAATCTCGCGTCCATCGGCCTTCTGGTCAGTCGCTTAACCACCGCGAGCGCCCATCGTTTTTCTCTCTCCTCTCTATCCGTCCATGCAGTTCCTTCGCATCGGCCTTCTCTATTCCCGCTCTGGGCCGATGGCCAAGCAAGAGCAGCCCATGTTGGATGCTGCCCTGATGGCGATCGCTGAAATCAACCAATCGGGCGGTGTGCTGGGCTGGCCCCTGGAAGCGGTGATTGCCGATGGCTGCTCCGAAACCTGGATCTATGTGCGCGAGGCGCGGCGGCTGCTCAAGGATGAAGGTGGCGTCACCATGCTGTTCGGCGGTGGACCGTCCGATACCCGCAAAGCCATTATTCCGCTGTTGGAAAGCTACAATGCCTTGCTCTGGTATCCCTGGCAGTATGAGGGGGTGGAGCTGTCTCGCAATGTCTTTTATACCGGCGCTTGCCCGAATCAGTTTGTGGAGCCCGCGATCGCTTGGCTGCTGAGCCAGGGGAAAAGGCGCTTTTTTCTGTTGGGTTCAGAGGCGGTATTTCCCCGCTTGATCAACAAAGTAGCCCAGGCCCAGCTCAGCCACCAGGGAGGCGTCGCCTTGGGGGAAACCTATGTGGCCCAGGAGGAGCTTAACTTTTCAGCGGCGATCGCTCAAATTCATCGGCTCCAGCCCGACATTGTCTTCAATGCCCTCAATCCAGAGCTCCAGCCCCGCTTCTACCGCCAGTACCACCGGGCCAGCAGGGATGGGGAGCAAATTCCGACACTGTCCCTCAGTCTGACCGAAGTGGATTTGCAGGAGTTGGGCGAGGCCGGGGTGGGCCACTATGCCGTCCGCAGCTACTTTCAGGGGGCAGAGACCTGGGAAGGGAAGCGCTTTACCACCCAGTATCAGGATTGCTATGGCCGCGATCGCCCCGTCTCCGACCCCATCGCCACGGCCTACAGCCAAATGTTCCTCTGGCGTCATGCCATGGAGTCCGCAGAATCCTTTCACATCGACGACATTCGCGTCGCCGCCTATGGCGAAAAGCTTGCCAGCCCCCTCGGCCAGATTGCCCTGGAAATCAACCATCACTGTAGTCGCCCTTGCTACATCGGTCGCAGCAATAATCAGCGACGCTTCGATATCGTCCACGGCCATCCAGAGCCGATTGAGCCCCTGCCCTGGCTGGGGGTCGAAACCGCAGGCCTAGGCAACAGCACGGTGGTGATCGATATGCTCGGCCAGGTGAGCCGCAGTATGCAGCAGGCCTGGGAGCTGAGCCAAAAATCAGCGGAGCTGGAGACCGCAGCTCAGCAGCTCCAAGCAGAGGTCATGGAACGCTATCGGGCGGAGGAAGCATCCCGACTGCTGTTTGATATCAGCCAGACCATGGCCGAAGCGGTGAGCTTTGAATGTGCCATGGCCTTGGCGATCCAGCAGGTCTGTCGGTTGACGGGCTGGCCCTATGGTGAGGTTTGGATGCCCAGTGAGGATGGCGAGCAATTTGAACATACGCCCTTCTGGCATCTGGAGGAGGACCAGGTCAGCCCGGAGCAGCTCTGGCGGCTTAGAAACTTCCGAGAGATGAGCCAGCGGTTTGGGGTGAAGCATGGGGAGGAGCTAGTGGGGCGCGTTTGGGCCAGTGGCCAGGCCGAGTGGGTCAATGGTTACTTTGATTTTGGGGCGGTGGCGGTGCCGATTTTGGCCAGCCGCCGAAACCTGGCGAGTTGCCTGGGTGACGGGGCATTGGAGCTTGGGGGCCTGGAGCTTGGGGGCCTGGAGCTTGGGGGCCTGGAGCTAAGACCCTCCGGGACTGGGATGGAGGCCCAGGGAGCTGGGGAGGCGGAGACTTGGGTCAGCGACCCGGAGACAACCGCCGCGATCGCTGCAATCGCCTCCCCCCCAGCCAAGGGCGAGTGCTGGCCATTTTGCTGTTCTTGCAGCCCGAGGCCCGCGCCGAAGACAAACGCTTCGTTCAGCTGGTGTCCACCATTGCCGCCCAGCTCGGCAGCACCGTACAGCAAAAGCAGGCAGAGCAGGCCTTGCAGCTCAAAAATGCACAACTGGCCCAGACCCTCCAGCAGCTCCAGACGGCCCAGGATGAACTGGTGCATTCTGAAAAAATGGTTGCCCTCGGCCAGCTCGTGGCGGGCATCGCCCATGAAATCAATACCCCCCTGGGGGCGATCTGCTCTTCGGCTGAGTATATTTCCGATTATTTGCACCGGGATCTGCCGGGATTATCCAAATTTTTCCAAGATCTCTCTGGCTCCCAGCGACAGCTCCTAGAGAAGGTGCTCACACAACAGTCAGACCGCTGTTGCTTACTGTCGAGCCGGGAGCGGCGATCGCGGCGGCGATCGCTCCAGCAGGCCCTCGAAACCGCAGCGATTCCCGGAGCCCGCAGCCTCAGCGAGCAGCTCATGGCCATCCAGGCCCAGTGGAACCTGGAGGAACTGTTGCCGCTGCTGCGAGAAGCCAACGGCCTCGCCTTCTTGCAGGGGCTGGGGCGGCTGCTAGAACTCAAGCACAGCAGCCAGGATATCAACATCGCAGCGGAGCGAGCTTCCAAGGTGGTATTTGCCCTCAAAACCTATGCCCGCTATGACCACATGGGGGAGCCATTGCAGGTCAATTTGGAAGCGAGCCTGGAGACCATCCTCACCCTCTATCAAAACAAACTTAAACAGGGCATTGAAGTCCATCGCAGCTATGAAGCTATTCCCGAGATTCTCGGCTATCCCGATGAGCTGAATCAGGTGTGGATGAACCTAATTCACAATGCCATCCAGGCTATGGGAGATGCAGGCAACTTGGGTATTGTTTTGCGCCAGGGGCCGGGCTGTGCCAGGGTGAGCATTGCCGATTCGGGCTGTGGGATTCCAGAGGCGGTCCAGGCTCGGATGTTTGAGCCTTTCTTCACCACTAAACCGCCGGGGGAGGGCAGCGGCCTGGGCCTGGACATTGTCAAAAAGATTGTCGAGAAACACGGTGGTCACATTCAAGTCAGCTCCCGGCCAAGCTATACTATTTTCACCGTGGTTTTGCCGTTAGCCCCCCAGGCTGCCGAGGCCCAGGAGGCTGACGAAGTCCAGGGAGAAGGCCAGGGAGAAGGCCAAGCAGGGGATGGGGATACGATGGATCGTCTGTTTTCGACGATGGTGCTGGGCTAGGAGACTCGGGTGGGGCCAATCATGGCGGGGCCAATCATGGCGGGGCCAATCACGGCTGGCGGGTAATTTCTAGATAAATATGTTCCAGGCGAACGGGCTGGAGCGCCGCAGACTGCACTGCAATGCCCTCAAGCTCAGCCAGCAGGCCCGGCAAATCTAGGGCCTCGGGCAGCCACAGGGCTAGGCCACTGCCATAGCGACGGGTGGGCCAGCCCAAGGTCTGGGCACGGGCCAGGAGCGCCGCTTCATCCGGGCAATCTAGCTGGGCAATCATGGCGGCGGGGATGGTTTGGCGCAGGTCCGCCAGGCTACCTTCGCCCAGGAGTTGGCCCTGGCGCAGAATGCCGATGCGATCGCACAGCCGCTCCGCTTCTTCGAGCAGATGGGTTGTCAACATCACGGTCACGCCCTGGACCTTGAGTTGCCGAATCAACTCCCACAGTTCATAGCGGGCTTCAATGTCCAGCCCCGTGGTCGGTTCATCCAAAATCACCAGCTTGGGCTGATGAACTAGGGCCAGGGCAATGCTGAGGCGGCGCTTCATGCCACCGCTGAGGGATTCGACTAGGCTGTGGGCGCGATCGCCCAGGTTTACCCCCGCCAAACATTGCTCAATGCGCCCCCGCCGCTCCCGCCGGGGCAGGCCATAGAGTTGGGCAAAGAAATTAAGATTTTCAGCACAGGTCAAGCTGCCGTAGAGCAAATCTTTTTGGGGCACGATGCCCACCAGCCGCTTTGTGGCTTCGGAGACGGGCTGGCCTGCAATGGCGATCGCGCCTGCATCCGGGGCCAGCAAGTGGCAAATCAGGTTGATGGTGGTGGTTTTGCCTGCGCCGTTGGGGCCGAGCAGGCCGTAGATTTCGCCGGGGCTGAGGCTGAGGTGAGCTGGTCGAGGGCGAGGCGGCGGGCGGTGGTTGTGGGGGGAACTGATGATTGGGCTGGGGATTGGGCTGGGGATTGGGCGATCGACCTGGGCCGGGCTTTGGGGCTGCCGTAGCCCTTGGTGAGGTTGGTTAGCCGGAGCATGGGTTCTGCGCCGCTGGTGTTGGGCGCTTGGGTGGGGTGGGCGGCGGGGTGCCCTGGGTGTGAAATCTTTCTGCCATGTTCTTTGTTGCTCTTATTGCTGGCTGGTTAGCCATGGCGGACATGGCAGTGGGGGGTATAGATGTGGCGATGCCATGTCCCTACAGCCGCCGTTCCATTTGAACCATGCGTCGGTAGGATAGCCAGCCCAGGGCGGTTACGAGCCCGGCGAAGCCTGCCAAAAACCAAAAATGATCGCCCATGGTTGCCAATCCCTCACCCTGGGCGACTACTGCGACGAGGGCTTCATTCATGTGGAAGACGGGGTTGTATTGGGCTAAGTCCAGCAGGGATTTTGGGAAAAAGCGGGCAGGCAGGAAGACTCCGCCCAGGATCAGCAGCGGCACGCCGAAGGCCGCCACCAGGGCGTTGACATCCTCCGTGCGCCGCGCAAACTGGGTGCCGAGGATGAAGCCGACGCCGACGTAGGCCATGACGCTGAGGGCGATGATCAGGCTGGCGAGCAGGCCGTTGCCTTGGAATTCTGCACCGACAAGGGCGGCGAGGAGCAGGACGACGAGGGTTTGGCCGAGGGCGATCGCGCCATGGGCCAGAAAAATTCCCAAAAAATAAGATAGGCCGCTGAGGGGGGACATGAACAGGCGCTTGAGGGTCTGCTGTTCTCGTTCGCCCACCACTGTTGCGACGCTGCCCCCGAGGCAGCTAAAGAACAGGGCCGCTCCCACCAGGCTGGCCGGTGCTGCATTGGCGTAGGCTTCGGCGGTGGAGATTTGGGCTCGTTCGGCCAGGATGGAGCCGTTGAGCCAGAGGATGATGGCGGGGAAGATGGCCCAGAAGATGAGGCTGCGGCGGCGGCGGAGGAGTTCGGTGAGGATGCGTTGGGCGATCGCCAAGG